>DXVG01000069.1 GCA_019409045.1 Clostridiales bacterium
ACGCCCTTGGGGAAGCCCGTGGTGCCGGAGGTGTACTGCATGTTGCAGACGTCGTCTTTGTCGATCTGGCGCGAGCGCTGGTAGACCTCGCTCATGGGCACGTCCTTGGCAAGCGCGAGCGCGCCCTCCCAGGTAAAGCAGCCGGGCTGCTCGCTGTCGCAGGTGATGATGTTGCGCAGGTGCGGAAGCCGCTTGCTGAACAGCTCGCCCGGGGCGGTGGTCTTGAGCTCGGGGCAGATCTCGTTCATGATCTGCACATAGTTGGAGTCCTTGTAGCCGTCGATCATCACCAGCGTGTGCGTGTCGGACTGGCGCAGCAGGTACTCGGCCTCGTGCACCTTGTAGGCGGTGTTCACCGTCACCAGCACCGCGCCGATGCGCACCGTGGCCCAGAAGGTGATGTACCACTGGGGGATGTTCGTCGCCCAGATGGCCACATGGTCGCCCTTTTTCACGCCCATGGCGATCAGGGCGCGGGCGAACGTGTCCACGTCGTCGCGGAACTGCGAATAGGTGCGCGTGTAGTCGCAGGTGGTGTAGCGGAAGGCGTACTGATCGGGGAATTCCTTCACCACGCGGTCGAGCACCTCCGGGAAGGTCAGGTCGATCAGGTGCTCCTTCGGCCAGAGGTACTTGCCCGTGCCGCGGTCGTCGGTCTGCAGGCACTGGGCGGAGTAGGTCTGCATAAAGTGCGCGAAGTGCGGGAAGACGATGCCCGCGTCGGTCAGGTCGGGCATCCAGCGCTTGACCCACTCCAGCGAGATGAACCCGTTGTAGTCGGCGCGCGTGAGGCAGTCGAGCATGTCGTAGATGGGCAGATCGCCCTCGCCCATCATCTTGTATACGATGCGGCCGTCCTCCACCACGGAGTCCTTGGCGTGCACATGGCGAATGTAGGAACCCAGGTTTTCCACGGTCGTGGCGGGCGCCTCGTTAAAGAAGCGATAGGGGTGATGAATGTCCCACAGCGCGGCCACCTCGGGGCGGTTCACGCGGTCGAGCAGTTTGCGAAGCCGCGCGGTGTCGGCGTAGACGCCGTTGGTCTCCACAAGCAGCGTCACGCCCTTGCCCTTGGCCGCGTCGGCCAGCTTGCACAGCGCCTGGGCGATCTCCTCGTCGTCCACCTCGCCCTCGGGCGCGGCGTCGCGGTCGGCCAGCACGCGGATGCAGGGCGTGCCCAGCGCACGAGCGAGCTCTATGTACTCGGTGATCTCCAGCATGGCCGCCTCGCGGTCCTCTTCGTCCTTGAGCGCGGTGTTGGTGGAAAGGCAGGGGATGCTAAGTCGCAGATCGCTCAGTTTCCGAATGGTCTGTTCCAGTCGACGGGGCGTAAAGGGCGCCGCGGTCACGGCGTGGATGTTGCGGCCGATGCCGCGGATCTCGATGCCGTCAAACTGAAAATCCTTGGCCATTGTGTAGATGTCCACCCAGTCAAAGTCCGGACATCCGATCGTTGAGAAAGCGATTCGCATACGTTCCCCTCCAGTTCCAAATGGTATGAATGCAATTCTAACATCGCTGCGCAGCAAAATCAACCCGTCAAAAGTTAAAAGCTCGCATATGCGCGGCGTACATCAAATCCATGAGAATTGTTCACGGTCTGTTCACGGCTTTTTTAAGTCCATCATAGCTTGTGAAAATACAATTTTGGTATCGCCTCACCGCGAAAAACGAAAGACGGAAGTGGTAGAATATGAAACACGCAAACACGAGCGCGCTGCCCAGACTGGCGGCGCTGGCAATGGCGCTGGTTATGCTGATGGCCTCGGCCGTGGCCGAGGAAGTCGGCTCGACCACCGCGCAGGCAGAGACCGAGCCCTATGTGGAGCTGAGCACGCCCTACCCCGCGATGACCGTCAACGCCGGAGACAGCCTCACGCTGGAGCTCGCGCTGGACAACTACAGCGGCGCCTCGCAGACGTTTGCGCTGAGCGTGGATGAATGCCCTGAGGGCTGGACGACCTCTCTGGAGGCCAGCGGCCAGCGCGTCAGCCGCGTGCATGTGCGCAACGGCGAGGTCATTGAGGACGTCTCCCTTGAGGTCGAGGTGCCGCTGGACACCGCCGAGGGCGAGTACAGCATCGTGCTCGGCGCCGAGGGCGAGGGCTACTCCGACGCGCTGGAGATCAGCCTGACCGTCAGCGCGGAGGAGCTGGGCCAGAGCAGCTTTGAGGTGGAATACCCCTCGCAGGAGGGCGATTCCTCCACGGACTTCACCTTCTCCGCCACGCTGATCAACAACACGCTCAACGACCAGTCCTACGCGCTCTCGGCCTCCGCGCCGACCGGCTGGAGCGTCAGCTTCCTGCCCTCGGGCGAGAGCACGAAGGTCGCCGCGCTGGATTTGGAGGCGCGCACCACGCAGGGCGTGGACATCGAGGTGACGCCCCCCGAGAACGTGGAGGCCGGAACGTATGAGATTCCCTGCACCGCAACCACCGTATCGGAGAAGATGAGCTTTACGCTGTCTGTGACCATCACGGGCACCTACGGCCTGACGATCTCCACGCCCAGCGGCCTTCTGAGCACCGACGCGGTCGCCAATCAGGAGACCGCCGTGCAGATTCTCCTGACCAACACGGGCAACACCGACCTGACCAACATAAGCCTCACCTCCTCCACGCCCGACGGCTGGAGCGTGCGCTACGCCACCGAGGTCGTCGACCTGATCGAGGCGGGCGCGAGCGTGGAGACCACCGCCTACATCCCGCCCGCCGAGAGCTCCATCTCCGGCGACTACGCCACCGTGCTCTCCGCCACGCAGAGCAACGTCTCCGACACGGTGGAGCTGCGCATCACGGTCAAGACGGAGACCACCTGGGGCATCGTGGGCGTCGCCGTGATCGTCGCGCTGCTGGTGATCGTGGCCCTGATCATGCGCAAATACGGGAGGCGATGACCGTGGGAAAGACGATCATCGAAATGCGCGCGCTGACCAAGCGATACGGCGAGGTCACCGCCGTGGACCACCTGACGCTGGACGTGCAGCAGGGCGAGATATTCGGCCTGCTCGGGCCCAACGGCGTGGGCAAGACCACCACTACGCTGATGCTGCTGGGGCTGACCGAGCCCACGGAGGGGAGCGCCGCCATACTCGGCGTGGACTGCACGCGCGACCCCATCCGCATCAAGCGCAGCGTCGGCTACCTCCCGGACAACATGGGTTTCTATCCCGACATGACCGGCCGCGAGAACCTGCGCATGACCGGCCGCATGAACGGCCTGTCGGAAAAGGAGCTCGAGGGGCGCATCGAGTCGCTCGTCCGGCGCGTGGGCATGACCGAGGCCGTGGACCGCAAGACCGGCACATACTCCAAGGGCATGAAGCAGCGCCTGGGCATCGCCGACATACTGATGAAGGACCCGGAGGTGCTCATCATGGACGAGCCGACCAACGGCATCGACCCGGAGGGCATGCGCGAGCTGATGGTATTGATCCGCGAGCTGGCCGAAAAGGACGGCCGCACGATCCTCATCTCCTCGCACCAGCTCCACCAGATCCAGCAGATCTGCGACCGCGTGGGCATATTCGTCAGCGGAAGCCTCGTAGCCTGCGGCGAGATCGGCGAGCTGGGCAAGCAGATCGAGCAGGAGGCGGGCTACTGCTTCGAGGTGGGCGCGGACCCCGGCGGCGAGCGCCTGCTCGAGCGGCTTTTGAGCTTCGAGGGCGTGCGCGAGGCGAAGCTGGAGGAGGACATCTGCGTCGTGCGCGCCGCGCAGGACATGCGCGGCCAGATCGCCCGCGAGCTGTCCGGGGAGGGCTTTGCGCTCACGCACCTTCGCAGGCGCGGCGGCGACCTGGACGAGATATACGCCAAGTACTTTGAAAAGGCAGGTGAGAAACATGCAGGCAAGCGCGAAAACGGCAAGCCCGGCGCGCGCAGGCGCGCGTGAGGCGCGGCCGGTCGGCGGCTTTTCCACGCTCTACCGCAAGGAGCTGGCCGACCACTTTCACAGTGCGCGCTTCAAGCTGCTCATGGCGCTTCTTTTGCTGACCAGCCTTGCCAGCCTCGCAGGCGCGCTTGGCGCGATGGAGGGGCAGACCGGTGGGGACTTCGTGTTCCTCTCCGCGTTCACCGCCAGCGGCAGCTCCATCCCCTCGTTTTCCTCGTTCCTGGGCTACCTCACGCCCCTGGTGGGCCTTGCGCTCGGCTTTGACGCCGTCAACCGCGAACGCTCGCAGGGCACGCTCAACCGTCTGGTCTCCCAGCCCATCCACCGCGACGCGGTGATCACCGCCAAGTTCCTCGCGGGCTCCACGGCCATCCTGCTGATGATCTTCTTCATCGGCATACTCTGCGGGGCGCTGGTGCTGATCGTGGTGGGCATCCCGCCGTCGGGCGAGGAGCTGCTGCGGCTGGCTTCCTACCTCCTGCTGACCTCGTTTTATACCATGCTGTGGCTGGGGCTGTCGATACTGTTCTCGGTTCTGTGCAGGCACGCGGCCACCTCGGCGCTGATCGTCATCGCGCTGTGGATATACCTCACGGTGTTTGCGAGCATGGTGTCAAGCGTCGTGGCGAACCTGTTCTACCCCACCGAGGGCATACAGGGCTATTACAATACGCTGAGCAACTACGACCTGCAGCTGACGCTGCAACGCACATCGCCCTACTACCTCTACAACGAGGCGGCCACCACGCTTCTCAACCCGGACGTGCGCTTCATCGGCTACACCACCACCAACGCGCTCTACGGCGCGCTGGAGAGCTACCTCTCCTTCGGGCAGAGCGTGCTGCTGGTCTGGCCGCACCTGACGTGCATGGTCGCGCTGGTGCTGGCCGCGTTCACGGTCTCTTACATCGCCTTCATGCGCCAGGAGATACGCGCATAACCCCCGACCCAAACCAAAGGCCCCTGCCGATTGCGACAGGGGCCTTTCCAATACCCTTTCGCGCGCCACCTCAGTCCGGCAGCACCACGGTGACGGTGAGCCTGTGGCGCGCGTCCAGGGAGGCGTCGATGCGCCCGCGGTGCGCCTGCGCGATCGCGCGGGCGATGGACAGCCCCAGGCCGTATCCGCCGGTCCCGGAGGCGCGGGAGGCGTCCGCGCGATAGAAGCGGTCGAACATGTCGCGCGTGTCCTGCGCGGTCAGCGCGCGCGTCTCATTCTGCACGCGCAGGCGCACGCCGCGCCCGCGGCGCTCGAGCGCGCACAGAATCGGGCTGCCCGGCTCGGCGTACTTGACGGCGTTGTCCAGAAGCACGCCCACCAGGCGGCGGATGCCGGCCTCATCGCCGCGCAGCTGCAGCCCGGGCTGCACGCGCACATCCAGCGCGCACGCGCGCGTCCTGGCCGGGGCGAGAAACGGCTCCGCGGCCTCGCGCACCGCGTCGGAGATGCAAAACGCCTCCATCGCCGGCGCGCCGCGCTCCTGCATGCGGGCAAGGTCCACCAGGTCGTCGGTCAGCGCGGCCAGCCGCCGCGTCTGCGCGCGTATGTCGTCCAGCCAGCGGCAGGGGCCGCTCTCCATCTCGATCAGCGCCGCGTCCGCGTCGATCACGGTCAGCGGCGTGCGCAGCTCGTGCCCCGCGTCGGTCACGAACCGCTCCTGCCGCGCCTGCGCCTCGACAAACGGCTTTACAATCCGCCCGGAGAGGGGCAAGAGCAGCACGAACACCGCCGCGAGCACGCACAGCGTCACGGCGGCGCTGCGCAGCAGCATGCCGCGCTGCATCGACATCACGCGCCCGCAGTCCAGAAACACCACGCGCGTGCCCGCCTCCTCGTCATAGCGCAGGAAGCGATAGTCCCCGCAAAAGCCGGAGGCGCGGCCGCTGTCCCACGCCTCGCGGGCATACTCGGCCACGCGATGCTCGTCCACGGCGGATATGCTGTCGGTGTGGGTGGATACGACCTCGCCCGAGTCGTCCAGCAGCGCGGAAAAGTAGCGGATCTCATAGGGCAGCTCCGGCGACTGATACAGCCCGCCCGCCGCGCGCCAGTCCAGCTCCGCGGGCGCCGCGGGCAGCGCGCCGTCGTTGTCGCGCAAAAGGCCCAGTACGCTGTCTATGTCCGATACGGTCTGCCGGTAGCCGCTTGCGTTGATCAACCCGAGCACCACGCTCAGCACCAGCAGGAGCGCGAGCATGGTCGCCACGATGAACCGCAGGCGCAGCCGGCGGCTCATGCGCCCTCCTCCAGCGAATACCCGGCGTTGCGGTAGGCGCGTATGTGCACGTTCGCGCCCAGCGACGCGAGCTTCTTGCGCAGGTAGGACACATACACCCACACGACGTGCGTCTCCGCGTCGCTGTCATAGCCCCACACGCCCTCGATCAGCCGCTCGGTGGAGATCAGCGCGCGCGGCCTGCTCATGAGCATCTCCATCACCTGAAACTCCCTGCGCGTGAGCCGAACGCTCCCCGTGGGCGAGGACAGCTCGAACGTCGCCCTGTCCAGCGCGATGTTGCCCATGCGCAGCATAGACGAGCCCGGTCGCGCCGGGCCGCGCGTCATGGCGCGAACGCGCGCCAGCAGCTCCGGCACGGCAAAGGGCTTGGTCAGGTAGTCGTTCGCGCCGCTGTCCAGCCCGAGCACCTTGTCCTCCACCGCCGTTCTGGCCGTGAGCAGCAGAACCGGCACGTCGATGCCCCGGCTTCGCACGCGCCGCAGCACCTCTATGCCGTCCAGCGCGGGCAGCATCACATCCAGTATCGCGCCGTCGTAATTGCCGCCGCACAGATACTCCAGCGCGCTCGCGCCGTCTCCCACGGCGTCCGCCTCGTAGTTGCTCTTTCGCAGGATCGCCGTCAGCGCGCGCGCGAGCGCCTCCTCATCCTCGGCAACCAGCAGCCGCATGGCAGTCCCTCCTCAACCGTTTTCTTCGATTGTAGCAGCAAAAGGTGAAGTTTGCTTAAAATAACCGTGGCGTTTCCATGGCGCATCGCAGAGGGAACTATGCACCTACACAACGGTGTTTCCTGCATTTTCCGCCGCTTTTCGTTTTGCCCCGCGCGGGGCGGCGCGATTTTTCCTGTTCTATTTTTACAGAAACATGCCGTTGGCACACTTTACTTTGTGCCGAAAATGTGGTACACTGATTTTGATATTTTGAATTTTTCCGTCGGGGAAACTTCATTTTGGGAGGCGCGGACGGCTTGAAGATCGTCGATATACAGACCGGGCGCATCCACCTGCCCCTCGCGCGGCCGTTCAAAACCGCGCTGCGCACGGTGGACGCGGTGTCCGACATCGTCGTGCGCGTCATCGCGGACGACGGCTCCGTCGGCTACGGCGAGGCCCCGCCCACCGCGGTCATCACCGGCGATACGGACGCGTCCATACTCTGCGCGATCCGCCAGTACATCCGCCCGGCGCTGCTGGGCATGGACGTGATGGACCTTCCCGCCGTGATGCGGCGGCTGGAGGCGAGCATCGCGCACAACACCACGCCCAAGGCCGCGGTGGACATGGCCGTGTACGACCTGTGGGCCCGCGCGCAGAACGCGCCCCTCTACCGCCTGCTGGGCGGGGCGCGCACGTCCTTTGAGACGGACATCACCATCTCCGTCAATCCCACCGAACAGATGGTGGAAGACAGCCTCGACGCCGTGCAGCAGGGCTTTAACATCCTCAAGATCAAGGTGGGCAAGGAGGGCGAAAAGGACGTCGAGCGCGTCCGCGCCATCCGCGAGACCGTGGGGCCGAAGGTCAGGTTGCGCGTGGACGCCAATCAGGGCTGGACGGCGGAAGCCTCCGTGCGCATCATACGCGCCATGGAGGATAAGGGGCTGGACCTCGATCTGGTCGAACAGCCCGTGCCCGCGCAGGATATAGACGGCCTCGAGCACGTCACCCGCAATGTGGAGACCCCCATCCTCGCCGACGAGGCGGTGTTCTCCGCCCGCGACGCGCAGGACATACTCCGCCGCAGGGCCGCGGACCTTATCAACATCAAACTCATGAAGACCGGCGGCATACACGGCGCGCTGGAGATCTGCCGCATGGCCGAAGAGAGCGGCGTGGAGTGCATGCTGGGCTGCATGCTCGAATCGCGCCTGTCCGTGGCCGCGGCGGCGCACCTGGCCGCGGGGCAGAAGATCATCACCCGCGCCGACCTGGACGGCCCCTCGCTGTGCGCGGTCGACCCCCTGTCTCTTATACACATCTGACGCTG
>DXVG01000007.1:0-6539 GCA_019409045.1 Clostridiales bacterium
GGCTGAAAAGCTCGGCGCGGACGCGGCGCTTGTCGGGGATGTGCGCTCTGCCGCGGAGGTCGTCTCCGACGGCTCGGCAGACCTGGACGCGCGCTACGACGCCTATGAGCAGCTCGGCTCCGCCGCGGAATCGCTCTACACGCTCCTCGAGAGCGAACACGACGAGTCCGCGCTTCTGGACGCGCGCCTTGCCTACGACGACTTAAAGGGCGCGCAGAACCTGATACAAAACGACCAGTACCCGGTGATGGCCCGGGACTTCAACCGCATGCTGGAGCAGTTCCCGGCAAACCTCATCGCCGGCCTGTTCGGCGTGGAGCCCCTGAACACGTTTGGATGGTGATTTGACATGTCTCGGCTGTGCGCGCTTGTGTGCGCGCTTCTGGCGCTCTGCCTGCCCGCGCAGGCTTCGCAGATTCCCAAGCCGGAGGAGGCGGTCTACGTCTACGACGCCGCGAACGTCCTGAGCGAGGACACGCAGGCGTACATCTCCTGCTGCAATCTCGTTCTGGACGAGGCCTGCGGCGCGCAGATCGTGTTCGTCACGCTGGATACCATCGGCGATGCGAACATGGAGGATTACTGCCTGGAGCTGTTCAACGAGTGGGAGATCGGCGACGCGCGCAAGCAGAACGGCTTTCTGGTGCTGTTTGCCATCGAGGACGAGAACTACGGCTGGATGCCCGGAACGGGGCTGGACCTCGAGCTGAGCGCGGGCGTCGTGGGGCGCATGGTCGACGAGTTTCTCGAGCCGCAGTTCGCCGCGGGCGATTACGATCAGGGCGCGCGCGACCTGTTCGACGCGCTGTTTGAGCGCATCGCCGACATCTGCGGCGCGGACGTGACGCTCGCCGACGGCGAGGCGCTCATGCAGGAATACGCCGCGCAGGGCGGCAGCGCCGGGAACAATACCTATGCGGGCGTGTACGACGGCGGGTACGGCGGCGCAAGTGGCTGCCTCACCGCGCTGAGCTGCGCGGGCTGCCTGGGTTGCGGAGGGCTGAGCGGCATTGCGCTGATCGTGCTGATGCTGCTCCTTCTCGGCCTGGGGGCTGGCGGCGGGTACGGCTATCGCCGCTATCGCAGGAGCCATCCGCCCGTGCATCCGCGGCCGCCGCGCCGGTTCTGGGGCGGTCCGAGGCCGGGCCAGCAGCCTCGTCCCCCGCGCACGCCGCGCACGCCGCGCTCCGGCGGGTTCGGCGGCTCGCCCTTCGGCGGACGGCCGTTTGGCGGCGGCAGCTCGCGCGGCGGTGGAGGCTCCCGCGGCTCGTTCGGCGGAGGCTCTCGCGGTTCCTTTGGCGGCGGTTCCCGCGGCGGTTTTGGCGGGTTTACGCGCAGAGGCGGCGGCGGAGGCTCCCGCGGCGGCGGCGGTTCCCGCGGTCGCTGAGTGAATTGTTGCTTTTTGGCGCAGCCATGGGCGGTTTTTGGTAAAACTGGTTCACACGCCGCGCCTTGTGTGCTATAATGAACGCAGGTAATTTGGCAAAAGGAGAGTCGGTCGAAATGCAGAAGCGTGAGTTTCCCCGCCTGAAGGACAAGGTCGTTCTCATTACCGGCGCCGCGCAGGGCCTTGGCGAAGCGCTCGCCATCCGCCTGAGCGAGGAGGGTGCGAAGGTCGTCGTCGGCGACATGAACTTCGAGGGCGCGCAGAACGTCGTCTCCCAGCTTGAGGACGGCATCGCCGTCAAGCTCAACGTGTGCGACTATGCCTCCTGCGAGGCCGCCGTGCAGGCCGCCGTGGACAAGTACGGCAGGCTGGACTTGGTCGTGGCCAACGCGGGCGTGGTGCGCTCCAACGCCATTGAGGACATGACCTACGAGGAGTTCTCCTTCGTGGTCAACATCAACCTCAACGGCTACTTCAACACCGCCAAGGCCGCCGTGGCGCAGTTTCGCAAGCAGGGCGGCGGCGGCTCGATCGTGCAGATCAACTCCAAGTCCGGCAAGAAGGGTTCGGCCAAGAATTGCGCCTACTCGGCCAGCAAGTTCGGCGGCATCGGCCTGACCGAGTCGCTCGCGCTGGAGCTTGCGCAGGAGAACATACGCGTCAACTCCATCTGCCCCGGCAACCTGCTCGATTCGCCGCTGTGGGTCAACTCCCTGTACGAGCAGTACGCCCGCAACCAGGGCACCACCAAGGAAAAGATCCGCGAAAAGTACATCAATCAGGTTCCCATGCGCCGCGGCTGCCAGTACGAGGACATCGCAAACGTGATGGTATTTTTGCTCACCGACGAATCCAGCTACATGACCGGCCAGGCCATCAACGTGACCGGCGGCCAGCAGATGCAGCCCTGACGGGGCCCCATTTCCCAGAAAAACATGCAAGGAGGAAACACGGCTATGATGACCAAAGCGGTGCGCATCCACGGCAAGATGGACCTGCGCCTGGAACAGATCGAGCTGCCCGAGGTCGGCCCGGACGACGTGCGGATCAAGATCATCTCCGACTCGATCTGCATGAGCACCTATAAGGCCGCGGTCGAGGGCGCGGCGCACAAGCGCGTGCCCGACGACGTGGCGGAGAACCCCACCATCGTGGGCCACGAGTTCTGCGGCGTGATCGACGCGGTGGGCGCGAACTGGCAGCACAAGTACAAGGTGGGCCAGGGCTTCGCCATCCAGCCCGCGCACTTCTACAAGGGCTCGCAGCTCGCCCCGGGCTATTCCTATCGCTACTGCGGCGGCGACGCGCAGTACGGCCTTGTGCCGATCGAGACGCTTTTGACCGACAACCTTCTGCCCTACGATTCCGATGTATACTTCTATGGCTCGCTGTCGGAACCGATGAGCTGCATCATCGGCACCTTCCACGCCATGTACCACACCAAGCCCGGCTCCTATGAGCACGACATGGGCATCGTCGAGGGCGGCAAGATGGCGCTGCTTGCCTCCGTGGGCCCGATGGGCCTGGGCGCGATCGACTACGCGCTGCACTGCGACCGCCGTCCCAGCCTGCTTGTGGTCACCGACATCGACGACGAGCGCCTCGCCCGCGCCGAGAGCATCTACACCGTGGAGCACGCCAAGTCCCTGGGCATTGAGCTGCACTACGTCAACACTTCCAAGCCGGAGTACGGCGTGGACTACCTGCGCTCCCTGACCGGCGGCACGGGCTACAACGACGTGATCTGCTTTGCGCCGGTGCGCAGCGTGGTCGAGCAGGCGGACGCCATTCTGGGCTTCGACGGCTGCCTCAACTTCTTCGCCGGCCCCACGGACACGCAGTTCAAGGCGGAGTTCAACTTCTACAATGTGCACTACCTCTACACGCACATCGTGGGCACCTCCGGCGGCAATACCAGCGACATGAAGGAAGCCATCGAGATGATGACCTCCGGCAAGATCAACCCCGCGGCGATGGTCACCCACATCGGCGGCCTGGGCGCGGTGGTGGATACCACGCTGAACCTTCCCAAGATCCGGGGCGGCAAGAAGCTGATCTACACGCAGATCGACCTGCCGCTGACCGCCATTGCAGACTTTGCCGAGAAGGGCAAGACCGACCCCATGTTTGCAAAGCTGGCCGAGATTTGCGAGCGCAACAACGGCCTGTGGAGCCCCGAGGCCGAGAAGTACCTGCTGGCAAACGCCAAGGCGATCTAAGCCCGCGCGTCTGCGCCACTCCCCCGCGTCCGCAAAAAAGGGCGCGGGGGTTTTTCATCCCCGCGCCCGGAAGGCGTGCGCCTTATTGTTCCTTTTGGCCGCCCCTGTAGAGCAACAGCTTTCTCGCCATGAAGTTCCAGACCAGCACGATCAGCGTGGCGATCACCTTGGAGAGCATGAAGTGCAGCCCCACCCATTCGGTGAGCGCGTACATCAGCGCCGCGGTGATGCCAAGGCCCACCGCGCCGATGACGGCGTAGCTGAGAAACTCGCCGCCCGCCGCCAGCTCGCCGCCCGCGCCCAAGCGCGCCTTCTGCGCGCGAAACACGAACAGCTTTGAAAGCGCGAAGTTGGTCGCAAGCCCCGCGAAAAAGGCGAACACGGCCGCGATCAGGTAGTGCGCGCCCATGCGCTCGATCAGCCAGAGCACCGCCCAGTCCACCACCGCGGCGACGCCGCCGACGAACGCGTAGCGGAAGAACTGCACCACGCCGTTTTCCGTCGGCTCCCAGAACATCGCGCGCAGGTCTAAGCGGCGCGCCATGCCCAACAGCTCACGCATCCGCCTTCACCTGCTTCGATTCGTGGTAGCTCTGCTCCGTGTTGACGTTCCAGATGTTGTCCTTGCCCTTCGCGCCCTCGCGTATGTTGCGCACGGTCTCAAAGGCTGTGACCATGGAGTGATCCATGTTGTTGTAGCGGTGCTGGCCGTTGCGCCCGACGCAGTAGAGGTTCTCAAAGCCGTCCAGGTAGGCGCGCAGCTTGTCCATCTCCGCGTAGGTGTCAAAGTACGCAGGATAGGCCTTTTTCACGCGCTCCTGATGCGCGTCGAGCACCACTTCCGCCCCGGAGATCACGCCCATGGAGACGAGCTCGCGCGTGGCCATGTCGATCCACTCGCGTTCGGACATGTTCCAGTACTGGTCCCCCTCCGCGCAGAAGTACTCCAGGCCGATCCACACCGTGTGCTCCGGGTCGCGGACCATGTAGGGCGACCAGTTGTTGAATATCTGTATGCGGCCGAGCCGCACGCCCGCGTCCTGCACATAGATCCAGCAGTCGGGCACGATGTTTCCGAGCGTCTTGAGCTTTGTCTCGTTTTTGAGCTCCAGGCGGTTGACCAGCAGGCCCACAGTGACAAAGTCGCGGTACGGAAGCCCCTGTGCGATGCGGCGCATGTCCTCCGGCGCGCCGGGGATGCCGGCTACGAGGTCCTTGATCGGCATGGAGCTTATGACGATGTCGGCCTCGAGCGCGTGCCGCTCGCCGTCCTGCTCGTAGACCACGCCCGTGACGCGCTCTCCCTCCACGCGAAGCCCCGTGACTCGGCAGCCCATCCGCAGGCTCGCGCCCCTCTGCTGCGCAAGCTCCGCCACGGTCTCCCAGAGCTGGCCGGGGCCGAATTTGGGATAGCTGAACTCCTCGATGAGCGAGGTTTCGACTTCCTTTGCGCTCTGCCTTCCGCCCGGGAGCATCTTTCGCGCCATGTCGCGCAGGATAGCGCGGATGGACAGGCCCTTCACGCGCTGCGCGCCCCACGCCGAGGAGATCTCGCGCGGATGCCTGCCCCACAGCTTTTCGGTGTAGCTTTCAAAGAACATCGAATACAGCTTCTTGCCGAAGCGGTTGATGTAAAAGCCCTCCAGGGATTCCTCCGGCCGCTTGTGCGCGACCGCGGCGAGGTAACTGAAGCCCGCCTGCAGCGTGGTCAGAAGCCCCATGTTGCGGATGGTCTGCGCGCTCATGCGCACGGGATAGTCGAAGAACTTCTTGTGATAGTAGATGCGCGAGACGCGATTGCGCGTGAGCATGACGGTATCGCACGTCTCCGGGTCGGGGCCGCCCGCCTTGAGGGGCACCTCTCGGCCGAGTATGCGATCGTCCATGGAGGGCGCGCCCTGCATGGGCATGATGTCCTCCCACCACTTCACCACGCGGTCATCCTTGGAGAAAAAGCGGTGCCCGCCGATGTCCATGCGATTGCCATTGTGGCGAACCGTGCGGGAAATGCCGCCAATCTGCTGCGTCTCCTCCAGAACGGTCACGGCGTATTCCCCATCCGCACCGGCGAGTTCATATGCCGCCGTAAGCCCGGCAGGGCCGGCGCCAATGACGATGATGTTCTTCATTCAGCACACCTCAAAACAACGCAAGACTATACTTATGATATCTCCAAGCGAAGATTTTGTCAATAGTTTGACAAAAAATACGCCGAATCGTGTCGAAAATGCGTCCTGAAGGCGTTGACAGCGCACGGCGTGTGTGCTAATATCTTCTGCGGATGAATACGGGGAAGGGAGTATGCAAACATGCAGCACACGGCGCGCCTCGGCTCCGACGAGGCTTCTTCGGGCGGCAAACTGCGCAGGGATATGATCCTCGGCGGCCTTTTGCTCGCATTTCTCTGTGTAAATATGGTCTTTCTCCTGCATCACGAAAACTGGCGCGACGAGGCGCAGGCGTGGCTGCTGGCGCGCGATCTCTCCGTGCCCGAGCTGATTGACCAGATGTCCTACGAGGGGCATCCCTGTCTGTGGCACCTGCTCCTGATGCCGCTTGCAAAGCTGGGCCTCCCCTACGCTTCGATGAACGTTTTGAGCCTTGTGATCGTCGCGGCGGCCGCGGCGCTGCTGCTGTGGAAGTCGCCGTTCCCGCTGCCGTTGAAGGCCATGGCGCTGTTTGTGTGCCCGCTGGTGTACTTCTACCCCGTGATCTCGCGCAGCTACTGCCTGATCGCGCTGTTTGGCTTTATGATGGCGACCTTTTATCAGGACAGGCGCGAAAGGCCGCTGCGCTACGGCCTGTCCATCGCGCTGATGGTGCAGACCCACCTGATCATGTTGGGCATGGCGGCCATGGCCTCGCTCGTGTGGCTCGTGGAGGCGATCTGCGGCTACCGGCGCGACCGGGACCTGTCTCTTATACACATCTCC
>DXVG01000007.1:6549-19982 GCA_019409045.1 Clostridiales bacterium
CGACCGGGACCGCGCGGTGCTGCTTCGGCAGGGCGCGGGGCTTTCGCTGCCGCTTCTGAGCGCTGTGCTGTTTGCGCTGCAGGTGCGTGGCGCGCAGGCGTCCTCCGCCTTTACCCCCGATCTGTCGGCGCTTTGGCGCCTTCCCTCCAACATCATTTCAACGTGCCTTTCGATCTTCCGCACGATGCCGCGCGCCATTGGGATGCCGCTGGCCATCATCAGCTTTGCGTTTGTCGCGTTCGTGGTCATTTACGCGCTGTGGCGGCGTGAGTTCGCGCTGTTCAAGCCCGCGCTGATCGCCGCGGGTGCGTTTGTGTTCCAGCAGGCCGTACACCTCGTCCTGCGCGGCTCCACGGCGATGCGCAGGCTTTCGCTGGTGATCGTTGCGCTGTGGGCGTTCTGGGTCGCTTGGCCCATCGTTCGGGACAGGCTTCTGCGCCGCCTGCTCGCGCTGGCCATGGCGCTGGTGTGCGTCGCCAGCTATCTGCCGCTGCGCGCCACTCCGATGCAGGACCTGCGCATGCCGTACTCCAACGCAAAGAGCTGCGCGGAGTTTATCGAAGCGACGCTTCCCGCGGACGCGCTCATTCTGGAGGTTGGCGAGGCGTATTGCTCCGCGGTGCTTCCCTATCTCCCGGCGGATCGCGCATTCTATTCGCCCTATACAGGCGAAGAGATCAGCTATGTCACCTGGAACGACGCCATATACGACCAGCTCGCGATCGGCGAATACGATCAGCTCTGCCAATGGGCGACTTCCATGGATGCGGACTGCGACACCGTATACCTTCTGGTCGCCAAGACCTCAAGCGACATGTTCAGTGCGCCGATGATCGAGGGCTTCGAGCCGTACCTCACCCAGGACGCGCTTATCTACAAGAGCACGGAGCGCTCCGTACTTCCCAGCGAGTATTTCGAGCTCTACGCCATTCCCATAGCTTAGAGCGCGCAAAAAGTGCCGCCCGCAGCCCCGCCGATGACGGCGCCCTGCGGGCGGCACTTTGCATGTTCTCGCCTAGCCGAAGATCGCGTCCACGAACTGCCGGGCGTCGAAGGGCTGCAAATCGTCGAGCTGCTCGCCAAAGCCGATGTAGTACACCGGCAGGCCCAGCTCGTTGCGTATGGCGACGGCGATGCCGCCCTTGGCGGTGCCGTCCAGCTTGGTCAGCACGATGCCCTCGATGTTGGCGACCTCCTTAAACAGCATGGCCTGCTGAAGGCCGTTCTGCCCGGTGGTGGCGTCGATGACCAGCAGCGCCTTGACCTTCGCCTCGGGATACTCGCGCTCGGCCACGCGGCTGATCTTCTTGAGCTCCTCCATCAGGTGCGCCTTGTTGTGCAGCCTTCCCGCCGTATCGACGATGAGCACGTCCGCGTGCCTGCCCTTGGCGGCCTGTATGCCGTCGTAGACCACCGCCGCGGGGTCGGCGCCCTCCTTCTGCTTGATGATGGGAACGTCCGCGCGCTCGGCCCACACGGTGAGCTGCTCCGCAGCGGCGGCGCGGAACGTGTCCGCGGCGCAGATGATGACGCGGCGGCCCACGGTCTTAAACCGCGTGGCGAGCTTTCCGATGGTGGTGGTCTTCCCCACGCCGTTGACGCCGATGACCAGCAGCACCATCGGGCTCTCCAGCCGCATGGGCTCTGTGCGCATCATATCGACGAGTATGTCCTTGAGCGCGTCCCGCGCGCGCTCGGGCGTGCCGATGTTCTCGGCCTTGCACTTTTCGCGCAGGCGGTCCACGGCGAGCTGCGCGGTCTTCATGCCCACGTCCGCCATGACCAACACGTCGGTCAGGTCCTCGAAGAAATCGTCGTCCAGGTCCTTGTAGTTCTCCACCAGCTCGTCCATGCGGCCGGAGAAGGCGGCGCGGGTCTTTTGCAGCCCCGCCTTGATGCGGTCAAACAGTCCCATTGGTCTCACCTCTAGCTTGCTTCATTCAGGGATACCGATACCAGCTTGGACACGCCCTTTTCCTCCATCACCACGCCGTAGAGCGCGTTGCAGCGCTCCATGGTGCCCTTGCGGTGCGTGATGACCACGAACTGCGTGTTTTCGGAGTAGGCGCGCAGGTAGTCGGCGTAGTTGTCTATGTTCGCGTCGTCCAGCGCCGCCTCGATCTCGTCGAGTATGCAAAACGGTGTGGGCTTGAGGTCCAGCATCGCAAACAGTATCGCAATGGCCGTCAGCGCGCGCTCGCCGCCCGAGAGCAGCGTGAGCAGTTGCAGCTTCTTGCCCGGCGGCTGGGCCACCACGTCGATGTCGCAGTTCAGCGCGTCGTTCGGGTCCGAGAGCGTCAATTCCGCGCGGCCGCCGCCGAACAGCTTTATGAACGTGCGCTGGAAGTTCTGGTTGAGCACGGCGAACTCGCGCTTGAACTGGCTCTCCATCTTGCGCTCGAGCTCTTCGACGATGTTTTGCAGGTCCACTTCGGCGCGGCGCAGATCGTCGCGCTGCGCGGTGAGCTCCTCGAGCCGCTGCACGGTCTGTCGGTACTCGTCCAGCGCGGACACGTTGACGACGCCCATCTCGCGGATGCGGGCGCGGATGGCCGATATGCGCTTTTCGGACTCCGCGAGGCGGAAATCCGCCTGCCGGAACGGCTCGGCGAGCGCGTAGGTGATCTCATAGTCCTCCCAGATGCGCTCCTCGATCTGCTTAAACTCCGTCTCCACGCGCTGAAGCTGCAATTCGCAGCGGTGGCGCTTGTCGACGTGCGCATCCACCTGCGCGCGGAGCTGGTCGATCTGCTCGGCCTGGCTCTGCAATTCGCGCTGCGCCTCGGTGCGGCGGGCGTCGGTGGCCTCAAACAGCGCGCGCTCGCGGTCGAGCTCCGCCTTGCCGGAGGTGAGCGCCTCGCTGTCGCCCTCGAGCGTGGCGGCATTCTGCGCGAGCGACTTTTCGCAGGTCTCAAGCTGCGCCTGCGAATCGGCGAGCAGCTTGTCCAGATCCTCCGCCTCGCGGCTGAGGCGCGCGTGGTCGGCGCGGGCGGCCTCGAGGTCGCGCCTTTGCGTGGCCAGGCGGACGCGGCCGTCCCCTGTCTGCGCGCGCAGCGCCTCCCCGCGCTCGCGGCGCGCGTAGATGTCCTCCATCAGCGCCTTTACGCGCTCGCGGCGGTCCGCGGTGTTCTCCTGCGCGGACTGCTGGTGCTCCTCGATGGCGGCGAGGGACGAACGCACGTCCTCGAGCTGCGCCGCAAGCCGCTCGCGCTCTGCGCGGACGCGGGCGACGCTCTGCGCGTGCGCGGCGCGCTCGTCCTCGACGGCCTTGAGCTGCGCCTCCGCGCGCGCGCAGGCGACCTCCTGCCGGTGCAGCTCGTCGTAGAGCTCGCCGCGCTCCTGCTTGAGCCGCGTGCGCTCCGCCTCCTGGCGGACGAGCTCGTTGCGCGCGGCGACGACTTCGCCGTCCAATGCCTCCAGCGTCGCGCGGAGCTGGTCGATCTCGCGGCCGCGGGAGAGCAGGTTCGTCACGCGCGACTGCACGCTGCCGCCGGTCATCGAGCCGCCGGAGTGCATCACGTCGCCCTCCAGCGTCACCAGGCGAAACGCGTAGCGCCCCGCGCGCTGTATGCGAATGCCGCTTTCCAGGTTCTCGGCCACCACCGTGCGGCCGAGCAGGTTGTCGATCACACCGCGGTACTTTTCGTCAAAGCGGATCAGCTCCGAGGCGACGCCCAGACAGCCCGGCAGCTTGAGCACGTCGCGCTCGCGCGCGTCGAGCACGCGGGGGCGCACGGAGCCCACCGGCAGAAACGTCGCCCGGCCGAAGCGGTTGTTGCGCAGGTACTCGATCATGCGCTTTGCGTCCTCGTCCCGCTCGACGACGATGTTTTGCAGCGCGCCGCCCAGCACCATGTCGATGGCGCGCTCCAGCTTTTCAGGCACCTCGATCAGCTCCGCCACCACGCCATGCACGCCTGTGGCGCCGCTTTTGCGGGCGTGGAGCAGCACCTGCTTGACCGAGTGCTGATAGCCCTCGTAGTCGTTTTGCATCTCGGTGAGCAGCTTCAGCCGCGAATCGGCGCGCTGGCGGTCCGCCATGAGCGCGTTGACGCGCTCGGAGAGGCGCTGGCTCGCCTCCGTGGAGGTGCGCACCTGTTCGACCGAATCGGCCACCTCGCGCTCAAACCGCTCCTTGCGGCCGCTCTCCTCCTCCAGCAGCGCGCGCGCCGCCTCGCACTGCTCGTCGAGCGAGCGTTCCCCGGCCTGCGCGCGGCGCTCGTCATCGTCCATGCCGGAGAGCTGCCCCTCCAGCGCGGCGCGCAGCGCCTCCAGGCGCGCCTGCTGATTGCGCACGTCGCCCAGACGGTTCATCGACTGTATGATCTGCTCTTTTTCGGCCTCGGCCTCGGCCTCCAGCGCGGAGAGCTCCGCCTCAAAGCGCGCAAGCTTCTCCTCGCGCGCGGCCTGCTCGCGCTCGAGCGCGGAAAGGGACTGCGCGTCGGCCTCTATGCGCTCGCGAAGCTCCTCGACGTGCCTGCGCACGCCCCCGCCGCCCTCGCGCGCGGCCTCCTGCTCGGCAAGCAGCCGGTCGCGCTCGCGCTCAAGCGCGTGTATGCGCTCGCGCATGACCTGCACCGCGCCCTCGCGCGCCTCTACCTCCCGTATCCAGTGCTGCACGCTCTCGCGCTGCGCGGCGGCCTCGCGTTCAAGCGTTTCGAGGCGCAAAAGCCCATCCTCGCGCGCGGCGGTGACGGACTTGAGCGACGCCTCCGCCTGCGAAACGGCCTCGGCGAGCGTCTCCAGCGACGCGCGCAGCTCCGCAAGGCGCGCCTGATAGCGCTCCGTGCGAACGAGGTAGACGTTTATGTCCAACAGCTTCAGTTCGTCGCGCAGCGCCAGATATTCGCGCGCGGTCTCGCTCTGTTCCCTGAGCGGCTCCACGCGCATCTCCAGTTCGGAAAGTATGTCCTCCACGCGCGTCAGGTTCTGGCGCGTGTTCTCCATGCGCCGCTGCGCATCCAACTTTCGGGCCTTGTACTTTACGATGCCCGCGGCCTCCTCGAACACCTTGCGCCGGTCCTCCGAGCGGGCGGAGAGTATGTCGTCGATGCGGCCCTGCCCGATGAGCGAGTAGCCCTCCTTGCCGATGCCCGTGTCCCGGAACAGGTCCACGATGTCGCGCAGGCGGCAGGGCGCGCCGTTGAGCTTGTACTCGCCCTCGCCGCTTCTGTACGCGCGGCGGGAGACCTCCACCTCTGTAAAGTCCACCGGCAGTGCCTTGTCCTCGTTGTCAAAGGTGAGCGTCACCTCGCAAAACGCGAGGCGGCGGCGCTTTTCAGTGCCGCCAAAGATCACGTCCTCCATCTTCGCGCCGCGAAGGGATTTCGCGCTCTGCTCGCCCAGCACCCAGCGCACCGCGTCCGCGATGTTGGACTTGCCGCACCCGTTCGGGCCGACGACGCCTGTGATGCCGTTTTCAAATGTCACTTCCACATGGTCGGCAAAGGACTTGAACCCGTGGATGGTCAATTTTTTCAGCCGCAATGGTCTGCTCCCAACTTTTGCAATGCGTTTTTCGCCGCTTCCTGCTGCGCGAGCTGCTTGCTCGCGCCCGTGCCCTCGCCCAGCAGCGTCTCCCCGTCAAGCACCTGATAGCGAAACGTGGGCGCATGCGCCGGGCCCTCGCAGGAGACGAACGCATAGCGAGGCATGGCGCCCCGCTTTTGCATGATCTCCTGCAAGCGCGATTTTTCGTCCAGGCAGTCGGCGAGGGAACGCATGTCCAGAAGCGTCCCCAGAGAGGCGCGGATCGCGCGTCGCGCAGCCTCCAGCCCGCCGTCCAGATACACGGCCGCGAACACCGCCTCGGTCACGTCCGCCAGAATCGACGGCTTTGTGCGGCCGCCGGTGCGCTCCTCGCCCACCGACAGGCGCACAAGGCGCCCAAGCTCCAGCCGCTGTGCCGCCTGAAACAGCGCCTCCTCGCGCACGGCGTGGGCGCGCATGCGCGTGAGCGCGCCCTCGGGCATGTTGGGAAGCGTCTGATACAGGTGCTCGCTCACCACCAGCTCCAGCACCGCGTCGCCCAGAAACTCCAGGCGCTGATAGTGGGAGACGTGGTGGTCGCTGCCAAAGGACGGATGCGTGAGCGCCGTGACCAGAAGCGAGCGATCGCGGAAGCGGTATCCCAGCTTCTCCTGCAGGCGTTCCACCGCTTATCCAACCCGCTTTTCGATGTATTTTACGATGTCGTCCACGGTCTTTATGTTGCTGAGCACGTCGTCCTCGACCGTGAGGTCGAACTCGGCCTCGAGGTCCATGATGAGCATCATCATATTCGCGCTGTCCGCGCCGAGGTCCTCCACCAGGCGGCTTTCAGGCTTGACGTCCGCGGGTTTGACGGGAAGCTGCTGGGTGATGTATTCTACGACCTTTTCGTAAACCATTGGAAACTCCTCCTTATTCTGCGTCGGACAGGGCCTCCAGCCCGTCCCGTATTTTCTCTACCACGCGCCCCTCGAGCATGGAGCGCGCCTGCCGGACGGCGTTTTTGATCGCGCGCGCGTCGGAGCTGCCGTGCGCCTTGACCACGGCGCCGTTCACGCCCAGCAGCGGCGCGCCGCCGTGGCTTTTGTAGTCCATCCTGCTTTTGAGGTTCCGCAGCGCGGGCCGGAGCATCAGCCCGCCCATGCGCGTGCGGCGCGAGGAGCGAACGCTGTCCTTGAGCATGTCCATGATCAGGCGCGAGACGCCCTCGATGCTCTTGAGGATCACGTTGCCCACAAACCCGTCGGCTACGACCACGTCGAAATCGCCGTTGGGCACGTCGCGCACCTCCGCGTTGCCCTTGAACACATAGGCGCGCTGCGCGCTCATCAGCGCGTAGGCCTCCCTGGTGAGCCGGTCGCCCTTTTCCGCCTCCGTGCCGATGTTGGCAAGCCCGACCTCCGGCCGGGACACGCCCATCACGCTCTGCATGTACACGGAGCCCATCAGGCCGAACTGCTCAAGGTAGCGCGCCTGACAGTCCACATTCGCGCCGCAGTCGATGAGCAGAAACGGCTTTTTGCGCCCGGGGATGACCGGCGCGAGCGCGGGGCGCTCGATGCCGTGTATGCGCCCGATGCGCAGTATCCCGCCCGCCAGCAGCGCGCCCGTGGAGCCCGCGGATACGACCGCGTCCGCCTCCCCGTTGCGCACGGCCATGACGGCCTTGACGATGGACGACTCCGTCTTCTGCCGAACGGCCAGCATGGGCGAATCGTGCATGCCCACCACGTCCGGGGCGTGAACGACCTGTATGCGTGCGTCGCCGCCGACCATGGGCGCGAGCACGTCCTCGGGGCCGTAGAGCCGTATGCGCACGTCCGCAAACGCCTCCACCGCCTGTTTTGCGCCTTCTACGATGGCCTGCGGCGCGTTGTCGCCGCCCATTGCGTCCAGCGCGATGATATACATTGCCAAACAGAAATCCCCCTATCTTGACATTACTTTCATTCTAGCAGATTCCGCCGATTTTTTCAAGCCAACCTTGACGAAAATTTGACCGCGTGTTATGATATTAGCTGGCAAGTACGCTTTCTTATATTAGGGGGATGACTATGGACGGCCGACGGCGCATCTTTTCGGGCATACAGCCCACCGGCAATCTCACGCTGGGAAACTATATCGGCGCGCTGCGCAACTTTAAGCTGCTTGAGGATGAATACGACTGCCTGTACTCCATCGTAGACTTGCACGCGATCACCGTTCGGCAGAACCCCGCCGAGCTGCGCAAGGCGTGCCTTCGCACGATGGCCGTATTCCTCGCAAACGGTCTGGACCCGGAAAAGAACATCATCTTCTTCCAGTCGCATGTGCACCAGCACGCGGAGCTTGCATGGATACTGGACTGCTATACCTACATGGGCGAGCTTTCGCGCATGACGCAGTTCAAGGACAAGTCCAGAAGCCACGCGGACAACATAAACTGCGGGCTGTTCGCCTATCCGGTGCTGATGGCGGCGGACATACTGCTCTATCAGGCGGACCTCGTGCCCATCGGCTCGGACCAGAAGCAGCATCTGGAGCTTGCGCGCAACGTGGCCGAGCGGTTCAACGCGCTGTACTCGGACACGTTCGTCGTGCCCGACGGGTACTTCCCCAAGGTCGGCGCGCGCGTGATGAGCCTGCAGGAGCCCACGCGCAAGATGTCCAAGTCCGACCCGGAGGACACCTACATCGCCATACTCGACGAGCCGGACGTCATCCGCAAAAAGCTGCGCCGCGCCGTGACCGACTGCGACGCGCAGGTGCGCTTCGACCCGGAGAACAAGCCCGGCGTGTCCAACCTGATGAGCATACTCTCCGCGCTGACCGGAATGTCGATGGAGGAAATCTCCGCGCAGTTCGAGGGCAAAGGCTACGGCGCGTTCAAGGACGCCGTGGCGGACGCGGTGATCGACGCGCTCGCGCCCATCCGCGAATCCTACGGCCGCATCAGCGCGGACAAGGCGTATCTCGAATCGGTGATGAAAAGCGGCGCGGAGCGCGCTGCGCGCCTGGCGAGCGCCACCATGCGCAAGGTACACAGAAAGGTCGGGCTCGCGCCCACGCAGCTGTAATGAACGCAAACGAAGCCGTAAACTGGATACACGCGCGGCGCTACACCGGCCACAAAAACGGCCTTGAGAACACGCGCGCGCTGCTCTCGGCGCTCGGAAACCCCGAAAGGGGTTTTCTTTCGGTGCACATCGCGGGCACCAACGGCAAGGGCTCGACGGCGGCCATGTGCGCCTCGTGCCTGCGCGCGAGCGGGTACGTCACGGGGCTGTACACATCGCCCTACCTTGAGAACTACCGCGAGCGCATACGGGTGGACGGCAGGTGCATCCCCGAGGCCGAGCTCGTGCGCGGCACGAAGGCGCTGATGCGCGCCTGCGCCGCGCTGGAGCGCGAGGGCATTTGGCCCACCACGTTTGAGATCGGCACGGCGCTGGCGTTCTGGTACTTCCGCGAATCGGGCGTGTCGGCGGCCGTGGTGGAGTGCGGGCTCGGCGGGCGGCTGGACTGCACGAACGTGCTCACGCCCGCGGTGTCGCTCATCGCCGCCATCGGCATGGACCACATGGAGTACCTCGGCGACACCGTGGAGGCCATCGCGCGGGAAAAGGCGGGCATCATCAAGCCCGGCGTGCCCGCCGTGGTCATGCGCCAGCCGGAGAACATACTGGAAGTGTTGCGCGCACAGAGCGATCTCATCATCGCCGAACCGCCGGAGCCTGTGCGCATCACGCCCTACGGCAGCCGCTTTCGCCTGCCGTTCGGGGAGTTTGAGCTCAACCTTCCGGGGCGGCATCAGATGCTCAACGCCTCGCTGGCGCTAAGCGGCCTGCGCGCGGGCGGTTTTGCCCTGCGCGACATGCAGGCCGGCCTGCGCGCGACCGAGTGGCCGGGCCGTCTGGAGTGGCTGGGCGACACGCTGCTCGACGGCGCGCACAACCCGCAGGGCGCCCGCGCGCTGCGCGACTATCTGGAGGAGCACTTTGCGGGCGAGCGCATGACGCTGGTCACCGGCATGATGAGCGACAAGCAGATCGACGGCTGCGCGCGCGTGCTCGCGCCTCTGTTTTCCGAGGTGATCGCGACCCGCGTGGACGAGGCGCGCGCGGCGGACCCGGCGCGCGTGGCGGAGGCGTATGCTGCCCTCGGCTGCCGCGTGCGCACGGCGGATTCGGTGCGCGCCGCGCTGGATATGGCGAGCGGGCGGCGCGTGGTGGCGGGGTCTTTGTACCTCGTCGGCGCGGCGCGCGCGCTTTTGAAGGGGGAGGCCGCATGGAGTTTTACCACGAGCCGGTGCTCCTGACGGAGTGCATGGACGCGCTGCGCGTGCGCGAGGGCGGCCGGTATCTGGACTGCACGCTCGGTGGCGGCGGGCACACCGCGCAGATCGTGCGCCTCGGCGGGCGCGTGACGGGCATCGACCGCGACGCGGACGCCATTGCCGCCGCGAGCGCGCGCATGGAGGCGCTCACGCGCGAGCTCGGCCTGGACGCCGGGGCGTTTTTCGCGGTGCGCGGCAATTTTCACGACGCGAAGGCGCTGCTTGGCCAGGCGCGGTTCGACGGCATACTCGCCGACCTGGGCGTCTCCTCGTTTCAGCTCGATCACCGCGCGCGCGGCTTTTCCTATCACGAGGACGCGCCGCTGGACATGCGCATGGACGCAAGCGAGCCCCGCACGGCCGCGGACATCGTAAATTCCGCCTCTGAGGACGAGCTGACCCGCATCTTCCGCGACTACGGCGAGGAGAAGTGGGCGCGGCAGATCGCGCGCGTGGTGATCGACCGTCGGCCCATCCGCACAACGCTCGAGCTGGTCGCCGCGATCGACGCGGCGATCCCCAAAAAGGTGCGCGCAAGGGACGGCTCGCACCCCGCCCGGCGCGTCTTTCAGGCGCTGCGCATCGCGGTCAACGACGAGCTGGAGCCGCTGCGCCCGGCGCTGATCGCGCTCACGAAGCTTTTGAACCCCGGCGGGCGGCTGTGCGTGATCGCGTTTCACTCTCTGGAGGACCGCATCGTCAAAAACACGTTCCGCGAGCTTGCCGACCCCTGCACCTGCCCGCGGGATTTGCCCGTGTGCGTGTGCGGCAAAAAGCCGACCGTCCGGCTCGTCACGCGCAAGCCCGTCACGGCCTCGGAGGCGGAGATCGCAAACAACCCCCGCGCCCGCAGCGCGACGCTGCGCATTGTGGAGAAGCTGCCATGAAGTATCTGGATACGCCCTCCGGCCGCGTGCCTCTGCCCGCGTTCTTCCCGGACGCCACGCACGCCGCCGTGCGCGCCGCCTCGCTTCAGGACGTGGAGGCCGCGGGCCTTTTTGGCCTTGAGATGAACACCTATCACCTGATGAGCAGGCCCGGCGCGCGGCTGATCAAGTCGCTGGGCGGGCTGCACGGCTTTACGGGCTATCGCGGCGCGATCCTGACCGATTCCGGGGGCTTTCAGCTCTACTCGCTCATTCGCGAGAACCCGGACTACGGCGAGATCCGCGAGAGCGAGATCGTATTTCGCCCCGACCGCAGGGAGCGCATGGTGTTCACCCCCGAAAAGTGCATCACCGCGCAGTTCCAGCTCGGCTCGGACATCATGATGGCGCTGGATCTGTGTACGCACCCGGACGATCCCGAGGACGCGCAGCGGCGCAGCGTGGAGCTGACCGTGCGCTGGGGCGAGCGCTGCCGCGCGGAGTTCGACCGCCTGGCCGCCGGGCGCGCACAGCGGCCCTTGCTGCTCGGCATCGTGCAGGGCGGCGCGGACCCGCAGCTGCGCGCCGAGTGCGCCGAGCGCCTTGAGCGCGTCGGCTTTGACGGCTACGGCTTTGGCGGCTGGCCGCTCGATTCTCAAGGGCGGCTGCGGCTGGACGTTTTGAAGATGGCCGCCGACGCCATGCCCGAGGGCAAGCTCAAGTACGCCATGGGGCTTGGAAGGCCCGAGGAGATCGTGCGCTGCGTGGAGATGGGATACCGGCTGTTTGACTGCGTGATCCCCACGCGCGAAGCGCGGCACAACCGGCTGTATGTGTTTCTTCCGGGCATGGACACGCCCGAGGGCGTGCGGCGGCCGGACGGGCGCTTCTACCGGCACATGTACCCCATGGACGCGGAGTTTTGCCGCGACGGCCGCGCCGTGGACGAGGGCTGCGACTGCGCGCTCTGCCGCGGGCATTCGCGCGCCTACATCAACCACCTGCTCAAGGCGGGTGACCCCTACGCCCTGCGGCTGATGACGGCGCACAACCTGCGCTTCTACGGCCGCCTGATGGAGCTTTTGCGCGATGGAGAGACGTGAACAGCTTTGCGAGGCACTGGTGCGGCGCGCCCATGCCGACGCGCAGGCGCGCTACAGGCGGCCCAAGGACGCGGACCGCGCCGCGCGCCGGGAGATGCACCGCGTGGCGGGCGCGTTCTTTGGCCGCGAGGACGCGCGGCGGGCGCAGAAGCTATTGAGCGGGTGGCCGGAGGGCGGCGACGAGGCGCTTGCGCGCATATTGTCCATGCATGCCTCCACGCGCGAGCGGCTGCCGCTTGCGCAGACCGACGCGCTCTACGAGCGCCTGTTTGCGGCGTGCGGTCGGCCTGAGCGCGTGCTGGACCTCGCCTGTGGGCTCAACCCCGTCTACCTCGCCGCACGCGGCGTGCCCGCGCTGGGGCTGGACGCGCACCTGGGCGCGGTGGCGCTGGTCAACCGCTTCGGCGAGCAAAACGGTCTGGACGTTCGCGCGCTCCCCTGCGACCTGCGCGCGGCGGAACTGCCCGAGGAGCGCTTTTCGCTGGCGCTGGCGTTCAAGCTGTTGCCTCTGCTGGGCGACGACGGCCCCGCGCTGCTTGCGCGCGTCAACGCCGAGCGCGTGGCCGTCTCCTTCCCCACGCGCACGCTCTCGGGCCGCCGCGTGGGCATGGAACGGCACTACTCCGAGGCGTTCGAGGCCGACTGCCCCGCGCGCTTTTGCATCGCGGACCGGTTTGAGATGTGCAATGAACTGATCTACGTCCTGAAGGAGCGTTGAGATGGCTAAACTCCTGGTGGTCGCCACGCCCATTGGAAACCTGAACGACCTCTCGCCCAGAATGCGGGAGGCGCTTGCGTGCGCGGACCTCATCGCCGCGGAGGACACGCGCGTGACGATGAAGCTGCTCAACCACATGGGCCTGAAAAAGCCCCTCCTTTCCTGCCACCGTCACAACGAAGAGGACCGCGCGCCGCAGCTGATCGGGCGCATGCTGGCCGAGGACCTCACCGTTGCGCTCACCTGCGACGCGGGCACGCCCGCGATCTCCGACCCGGGGCATCTGCTCGTGCGCGCCGCGTGGGAGGCGGGCATCCCCGTGTCGCCCGTGTGTGGGCCGTCCGCGGTGACGGCGGCGATCTCCGCGTCGGGGTTTGACGCGCGCTCGTTCGCCTTTTACGGCTTTTTGCCGCGGGAGAAGAAGGCGCTGACGGAAAAGCTGGACGAGGTGCGGCGCGCAGGCGTTCCCGTGGCCGTGTTCTACGAGTCGCCGCACCGCGTGGTCGCGCTGGTGGAGCGCATCGCGGAGGTCTGGCCGGGCTGTACGCTCGCGGTGTGCGCAGACCTGTCCAAGAAGTTTGAATCCCTGCTGCGCGGCGACTCGCGGGACGTGCTCGACCAGCTTCGCAGGAACGCCAACGTGGAAAAGGGCGAATACTGCGTGGTGGCGGACCTGTCCGCGCTGCCTGCGGTGGAGCAGGCTGCGCGCCCCCAGGGCGGCGCCGTAGGCGCAATGGCCGAGCGCATGCTGCTTGGCGACACGCTGGCCGAGGCCGAGGCGCACGCCCGCGCGCTGGGCTTTGCGCGCAACGACGTCTACCGCGCGCGTCTGTTTTTGCGCGCGCTCGAGGAAGAAAAATAGAACGCATGCCAAGCGCCTTGGGCGCTTCAGTATGTTGACAAAGTCAACAGACTGCCAGGGCGTTGAGAAAGCCCGCAAG
>DXVG01000070.1 GCA_019409045.1 Clostridiales bacterium
CAGCGTCAGATGTGTATAAGAGACAGGGGTCTTGCAGCCCATACTGGTGCGCCGCACGGGCGAGCGATACCAGATCATCGCCGGGGAGCGGCGCTATCGCGCCTCGCGCCTGGCGGGGCTGGAGGAGATCCCCGCCATCGTGCGCGACTGGGACGAGCAGAAGCGGCTGGAGGCCGCGCTGGTGGAAAACCTGCAGCGCGACGACCTCAACCCCGTGGAGGAGGCCGTGGGCGTCAAGCGCCTGATGGAGGCCGCAAACCTGACGCAGGAGCGCGTGGCCGAGCGCATCGGCAAGAGCCGCCCGGCGGTCGCGAACCTGCTCAGGCTTCTGACGCTGCCCGAGGAGGTGCAGAAGATGCTTGTGGACGGCCGGCTCACCGCCGGGCACGCGCGCGCGCTGGTGACGGTCGAGCCCGCGCGGCAGGTGCAGCTTGCCAACCTCACCGTGCAGCAGGGCTGGAGCGTTCGCCAGCTCGAGCGCATCTGCGCGCAGGGCGCGCGCCCCGCGCCAAAGCCCAAACCGCGCCCGGACCGCGAGCTTGTCCAGCTCGAGGACATGGCCAGCAGGCTCTTTGGCACACGGGCGAAGATCGACGGCGACCGCAACCGCGGCCGGCTGGTGATCTCCTACTACAGTCAGGACGATCTCCAGAGGATATGGGACGTGCTGGACGGCGGCGGGAAATAGAGCATGTTTTAACAAACAAGATACATAATTATGCGTATAAAGGCTTGATTTTCGCCCCGGAATGCGTATAATATACACCATGAACCGCATATTCATACAGGAGGGCATTCCGATGAAGCAGTATAAGAAGATCGTTCTGGCGTATTCGGGCGGGCTGGACACGTCCGTCATCATCCCCTGGCTCAAGGAGCACTACGAGGGCTGCGAGGTCATCGCCGTGGCCGCGGACGTGGGGCAGGGCACCGAGCTGGAGGGCCTGGAGGAAAAGGCCATCAAGACCGGCGCGTCCAAGCTCTATGTCGAGGACCTGAGCAAGGAGTTTGTGGAGGACTACATCTTCCCCACGCTCAAGGCGGGCGCCAAGTACGAGGGCGAATACCTGCTGGGCACGTCGTTTGCGCGGCCCATCATCGCCAAGCGCATCACCGAGATCGCCATCAAGGAGGGCGCGGACGCCATCGCCCACGGCTGCACCGGCAAGGGCAACGACCAGGTGCGCTTCGAGCTGTCCATCAAGGCCTTCGCGCCGCAGATGCCGGTCATCGCGCCGTGGCGCGTGTGGGAGTTCAAGAGCCGCGACGACGAGATCGACTACGCCGAGGCGCACAACATCCCCCTGCGCATCAGCCGCGAGACCAACTACTCCAAGGACAAGAACCTCTGGCACCTCTCCCACGAGGGCCTCGACCTCGAGGACCCGGCCAACGAGCCGCAGTACGAAAAGATACTCGAGATGGGCGTGACCCCGGAGCAGGCGCCCGACACCCCCGAGTATGTGACCATTGAGTTTGAAAAGGGCGTGCCCGTGGCCGTCAATGGCGAGAAGATGGACGGCGTTGCCCTGATCCAAAAGCTCAACGAGCTGGGCGGCAAGCACGGCGTGGGCATACTCGACATGGTCGAAAACCGCCTGGTGGGCATGAAGAGCCGCGGCGTGTACGAGACCCCCGGCGGCTCCATACTCTACTTCGCCCACGAGATGCTCGAGCAGCTCTGCCTGGACAAGAACACGCAGCACATGAAGCAGAAGCTGGCGCTGGACTTTGCCGACCTTGTCTACAACGGCCTGTGGTACACACCGCTGCGCGAGGCGCTCTCCGCCTTCGTCGATAAGACGCAGGAGACCGTCACCGGCACGGTCAAGGTCAAGCTCTACAAGGGCAACATCACCGGCGCAGGCATGGCAAGCCCCTACTCCCTCTACGACGAAGAGATCGCCACCTTCGGTGAGGACGCGGTCTACGACCAGGCCGACAGCGCGGGCTTCATCGCCCTGTACGGCCTGCCCATCGCCGTGCAGGCCATGAAGAAGCTCAACAAGTAACCGAAATCAGACCACGCGCGAAAGGGCTGCCGCAGGACAGCTCTTTTGCGCGTCTCCAAGGAGGAAACCCATGAAACTCTGGCAAGGCAGACTGGAAGGCGACGTAGACGAGCGGCTGGACCGGCTCAACCGCTCCATAGGCTTTGACGCGCGCATGTACCGGCAGGACATACGCGGCTCCATGGCGCACGCGGCCATGCTGGGCAGGATCGGCGTGCTCAGCGCGGACGAGGCCGCCTCCATCGCCGCCGGCCTGGAGGGCATACTCGCCGACCTGGACAGCGGCGCGCTCGAGATCGACCAGACGTGCGAGGACATACACACGTTCGTGGAGGCGGAGCTGACGCGGCGCATCGGCACGCCGGGCAAGAAGCTGCACACCGCGCGCAGCCGCAACGATCAGGTGGCGCTGGACTTGCGCCTGTACCTGGCCGACGAGATCGAGCACACGCGCGATCGCTGCGGCGCCGTGGTCGAAGCGCTGTGCGGCGTGGCCGAAAAGCACCTCGACACCGTCATGCCCGGCTACACGCACCTGCAAAGGGCGCAGCCGGTCACGCTTGCGCATCACCTGATGGCCTACGCGCAGATGCTCCTGCGCGACCGCGAGCGCCTCGCCCAGTGCCGCGCGCGCACCATGGTCTCCCCGCTGGGCGCGGGCGCGCTGGCGGGCACGGGCTACGCGCTCGACCGGCGGTTCGTCGCCGAACGGCTGCATATGCACGGCGTGAGCGAGAACAGCCTGGACGCCGTGTCCGACCGCGATTTCGCGCTGGAGCTGCTCTCGGACCTCTCCATCCTCATGGCGCACCTGTCGCGCTTTGCCGAGGAGATCTGCCTGTGGTGCTCGCTGGAGTTCCGCTTCATGGCGCTGGACGACCGCTTCTCCACCGGCTCCTCCATTATGCCGCAGAAGAAGAACCCCGACCTCGCCGAGCTCATCCGCGGCAAGACGGGCCGCGTCTACGGCGCGCTGACCACGCTCCTGACCGCGGTCAAGGGCCTGCCGCTGTCCTACAACAAGGACCTGCAGGAGGACAAGGAGGCGGTGTTCGACGCGCTGGATACGGCGAACCTGTGTCTGGACGTGCTGCCGCCGATGCTGGAGACGGCCACGTTCTTCCCCGAGCGCATGCGCAGAGCCGCCGCCGAGGGCTTTTTGAACGCCACGGACTGCGCGGATTATCTGGTGGGCAGGGGCGTGCCCTTCCGCGACGCCTACGCGGTGTCGGGAAAGCTGGTGCGGCTGTGCGCGCAGCGGGGCGAGACGCTCGACGCGCTGCCCCTCGAGGAGTACCGCAAGGTGCACCCCGCCTTTGACGAGGACGTGTATCCCTTCATCGACCTTGCCAACTGCGTCTCCAAGCGCAGCGTCTACGGCGGCCCCGCGCCCGAGGCCGTGCGCGTGCAGATACAAAACGCGCGCGCGGCGCTGCAAAGCCGGCCCTGACCCCCTGAAGCCCGCCCCGGCGCGTCCGTCTGCGCCGGGGCGGTTTTTTAACGCTTTTTTTGCCCTTTGCCGCCGCAAATGCGCCTTTTTCAACCGTTCCTTCTTGAAATCTTTCTTTTCAAACCGCGGACGGCCGGTGTATAATGTGGACAGATTCGAACGGATGGAGTGGCTTTACATGCGTCGCAGCGGCGTATTGATGCACATAACCTCCCTGCCCTCGCCGGGCGGCGTGGGCACGCTGGGCAGGGAGGCCCGCGCGTTTGTGGACTTCATGGCGCGCGCGGGCCTGAGCGTCTGGCAGGTGCTGCCCATCGGGCCGACCGGCTACGGCGAGTCTCCGTATCAGTCCGGCTCCACGCACGCGGGAAACCCCATGCTGATCGACCTTCCGCTCCTGCGGGAGGAGGGGCTGCTGGACGCGGAGCTTCCCGAGAGCGCCGCCTCGCCCGACCGCGCGGACTTCGCCGCCGTGCGCCCGGAAAAGGAGCGGCTGTTGCGGCTGTCGTTTGCGCAGTCGTTCTCCCGCGTGGAGGCGCAGGTGCGCGCGTTCGTGGCGGAGCAGGCGTGGTCGCCCGGCGGCGGACGGAGCGTGAACTGGCTGGAGACCTACGCGCTCTACGCCGCGATCAAGGACGCCTGCGGCGGGGACATGTGGACCCGCTGGCCCCGCCGGTATCAGGACATTCGGCGCGTGGACCCCGCGCCCTTCCGGCGCGACGCCGACTTCTACGCCTACTGCCAGTGGCTGTTCTTCCGCCAGTGGCGCGCGCTGCGCGAATACGCCAACCAGCGCGGCGTGGCGCTGTTTGGCGATATGCCCATCTATGTGGCGGAGGACTCCGCCGACACCTGGGCCGAGCCGCGCCTGTTCCAGCTCGGAAAGGACTTTCGCCCGCTGCGCGTGGCGGGCGTGCCGCCGGACTACTTCTGCGCCGACGGCCAGCGGTGGGGAAACCCCCTCTACAACTGGAGGCGCATGCGCCTGGATCGCTTTCAATGGTGGCTGCGCCGCCTGCACTCGGCAGGGGAGCTGTTCGACTGGCTGCGCATCGACCACTTCATCGGCTTTGCCAATTACTATTCCATCCCCGCCTCCTGCCCCACCGCCCGCGAGGGCAAGTGGGTCAACGCGCCGGGCAGGGCGCTGTTCCGGCGGGTGGAAAGGGCGCTGCCGGATCTGAAAATCGTGGCCGAGGACCTGGGCGAGGTCGGCCCGCGCGTGCGCAGCCTGATCGACTGCTTCGGCTATCCGGGCATGAAGGTGATCCAGTTTGGCTTTGATTCCGACCAGAAAAATCCGCACTTCCCGGGCAATATTGTAAGAAACTGCGTCGCCTATACCGGCACGCACGACAACGATACGGTCATGGGCTGGTGGGAAAAGGCGTCCGAGCCGGTGAAGGCGCTGGCGATGAGGACGCTGCCCGCCGCCGCCGACATCTGCGAGGCGATGATCGAATGCGTGTTCGCCTCAGTTGCCGACACCGCCGTGGTGCCCATGCAGGACTTTCTGAAGCTGGGCGGCGAGGCGCGCATGAACTATCCCGGCACGGTGGGCGGGAACTGGCTGTGGCGCATGCGCCCCGGCGCAGACGACGAGGCGCTTGCCGCGCGCATACGCGCGCTGGGCGAGCGCACCGGCAGGGTGCTGCCGGCCGAAAAGGAGGATGACGATGACCGCACATGAACTGATCGAAACCGCGCGCAGGATACTGCTGGAGCGCCGGCTGACGCTCGAGGAGGCCGCGCCCCGCGAGCTGCACGATGCTCTGGCGCGCGCGTGCATGCTCTCGCTCGCGCCGGACTGGGCGGCCTCCGAGCGGCGCAGGGCGCAGGGCAAGCGCGCGTTCTACCTCTCGGCGGAGTACCTGGTGGGGCGCATGGTGTTTAACAACCTGCTCTCGCTGGGCGTCCTGGAGGAGGTTCGCGCGCTTCTGGCCGAGAAGGGCGTGGACATAAACGCCTTGGAGGAAGTGGAGGACATGGCGCTGGGCAACGGCGGCCTCGGCCGACTGGCCGCGTGCTTCCTGGACAGCGCCGCCACACACGGCATACCGCTGGACGGCTACGGCCTGCGCTACCGGTTCGGCCTGTTCCGTCAGGCGTTTGAGGACGGGCGCCAGGTCGAGTACCCGGACGACTGGACAAGGTGGGGCGACGCCTGGAGCGTGCGCCGCGACGAGCTCGCCGTGAAGGTGCCCATGCGCACGGGCGAGGTCACCGCCGTGCCCTACGACATGCCCGTCATAGGCTTTGGCGGCCGCAGCATCGGCACGCTGCGCCTGTGGCAGGCCGAGGCCGAGGGCGAGCTGGACTTTGCGCTGTTCAACAGCCAGAAGTACGCGCAGGCCAGCGCGGCCAAGAACCGCGCCGAGGACGTGACCAAGGTGCTCTACCCCAACGACACGCAGCGCGCGGGCAAGCAGATGCGCATCAAGCAGCAGTACCTGCTCGTCAGCGCCAGCCTGCAGGACATGCTGCGCCAGTTCGACCAGCTCGGAAAGCCGATTGCGCAGCTTCCCGCGGTCATGGCCGCGCAGCTCAACGACACGCACCCGGCCATGGCCATTCCGGAGCTTGTGCGGCTGCTGGGCAAGCGCGGCGTGCGCTTTGCCAAGGCGCTGGAGATCGCCCGCGCGGTGTTTGCCTACACCAACCACACGGTCATGCAGGAGGCGCTGGAGACGTGGGACGTGGAGCTTCTGCGCAGCGTCGCGCCGGAGATGACCCGCGTGCTTCTGCGCATCGACGAGGCCTTCCGCAGGGAGCTTGCCCAGCGCGGCGCGGACGCGCGCGGCCTTGCCATCGTGGAGGACGGCCGGGCGCACATGGCGCGCCTCGCGGTGTACGCCACCCACAAGGTCAACGGCGTGGCGAAGATACACTCCGAGCTTCTCAAGGCCACGGTGTTCTCCCGCTTTTACGAGCTCTACCCGGAGCGGTTCACCAACGTCACCAACGGCGTGACGCAGCGGCGCTGGCTGCTTCTGTGCAACCCGGGGCTTTCGCGCCTGATCGCAGGCCGCATCGGCGCGGGCTTTGCCACCGACCTGACCGCGCTCAAGGGGCTCGCGCCGTACCTGGAGGACATGGTGGACGACTTTATCGCCGTCAAGCGCGAAAACAAGCGCCGGCTCGCCGCGTTCGTGCGCGCGCACGAGGGCGTGGAGCTGGACGCGTCGTTTCTGTTCGACGTGCAGATCAAGCGCCTGCACGAGTACAAGCGCCAGCTGATGAACGCCCTGTCCATCTACGACCTGTACTGCGAGTACAAGGCGGGCAACCTGCCGGAGTTCACGCCCACGGCGTTCATCTTCGGCGCGAAGGCCGCGCCCGGCTACGCGCGCGCCAAGGCGATCATCTACTTCATCAACCGCCTCGCGGAGCTGATCGACGCAGACGAGGACGCCCGCAAGGTGATGCAGGTGGTGTTTATCCACAACTACAACTGCTCCTGCGCGGAGAAGATCATCCCCGCGGCCGACCTGTCCGAGCAGATCTCCCCCGCGGGCACGGAGGCCAGCGGCACCGGCAACATGAAGCTGATGCTCAACGGCGCGCCCACCATCGGCACCTACGACGGCGCGAACGTGGAGATCGTGGAGGAGGCCGGCGCGGAGAACAACTTCATCTTCGGCGCCACGGTGGAGCAGCTGCGCGCGCTGGAAAACTACGACCCCCGCGCCCTCTACGAGTCCGACGCGCGCATCCGCCGCGCGGTGGACGCGCTGACGCTGTTCGAGGTGCCGGGCGTGCAGCCCGGGCAGGAGGGCTCGCTCGCGGAGCTTCGCGCCTCGCTGCTGGACGGCGCGAGCTGGCACGCGCCCGACCACTACTTCGTCCTCAACGACTTCCACGCCTACCAGCAGGCGCGGCTTCGCGCCATGCGCGAGTACAAGGACGAGCGCACCTACGCGCTCAAGTGCCTGCGCAACATCGCAAGCGCGGGCAAGTTCTCCTCGGACCGCTCCGTGCGCACCTACGCGCGGGAGGTCTGGGAGCTGTAAAAACCCCCCGCTTCTTGGGGCGGCGGCTCGCCTTTTCCGGCGCGCTTCGCCGCCCCTTTTCGTCCCGCCGCCCCCTGAAAACTGCGGGTCCTGGTGCGCAAATCTTTATCCATTCCAAACACATCCTGCGCACAAATGTGTTTATTCGCGGATAATCGTCATGTTATAATGGATATAATGGCGCGCCTGCGTCAAGGCTCAACTACCACAGACGGACCGCGAGATGGGAGAGTTGCGGCATATGTCGATGCAAAATGTGCTGACGTTGCTGGGCGGACTTGCACTGTTCCTCTTTGGCATGAACCTGATGGGCGACGCGCTGGAGCGGCGTGCGGGCAGCAGGCTCAAGACCATCCTCGGCCGACTCACCTCCAACCCGCTCAAGGGCTTTTTGCTGGGGCTGTGCGTCACGGCGGTGATCCAATCCTCCTCGGCCACGACGGTCATGCTCGTGGGCTTTGTCAACTCCGGCGTGATGGCGCTTTCGCAGGCGCTGTACGTCATCATGGGCGCAAACGTGGGCACCACCGTGACGGCGTGGATACTGTCCCTGACCGGCATCGAGGGCACGAGCCTCATCATGACGCTTCTCAAGCCCACGTCCTTTACGCCCATATTG
>DXVG01000071.1 GCA_019409045.1 Clostridiales bacterium
GCGCGCAACGTTCGCATCGTTGAGGTCAGGGGTTCGAATCCCCTACGCTCCACCAAGTCCGCAAAATTCGAACCTCGTCTTTTTGAAGAAGAGGTTCGGATTTTTCTTGTCCCGGGAAGACTTCACCCTCTCAGGCCGCCCCTAAACGCCCTCGGAGTACGGGCCTTTTAAACCTTGGATTCTCTTGCCAGATTGACGCAGACAATACCTTGTCTCCGGGATTCTACCCATGTGGGCAGATCAACTAACAGTTTGGTGCGCCCTTTGACCTGGAGTGAGAATGATCTTTTCGAGATCCCCATGAAATGCGGGTCGGAGTAGCCCCCTGAGCCGTGACCGTCGTCCAGCAGCAATTCCGTGGTGGAGTAGTTGGCCTCGACTGGCGCGACGCCGTCCGAATAATCGTCCATGGGCAGGCTGAACGCCGGCCTGGGCAGTGGCGTGGGCGTGGGCGCGGCCGTCGCTGTGGCTTCGGCGGCGACGGCGGTGGGGGAAAAAGCAGCCTCCTCGGGCGATGCCGAGGGCGTCATGAATGCGCTCAGGCATATGAGCGCGATAACGGCTTTGGGGACGATGGATTTCTGTAACTCCTTGCGTCGGTCGAGGGCGCTGTTGATTATCTGCTCTTTATGAAATGGATAATGCTCTCCGCCGTCTGCTCCATGCCGTTTTCGCAGCTGAGGGAAATGTCATAGTTTTCCGCTTCTCCCCAGGTTCTGCCGGAAATGCTCTTATAGTAAGCAGCGCGGGCGCTGTCCGCCCTTTTCATCTGCTTTGCGGCATCCTCTGCGCTATCGCCGTACATCTCCATGATCCTTTGGATCCGGTATGCTTCGGACGCGTGCAGAAATACCGTCACCACATCGGGGTATTCACGCAGAACATAATCTGCCGCACGGCCTACAATAACGCAGGAACCGTTGTCCGCAATGCGCCTGATGATCCTGTCCTGCGCAATGATCGCATCGCGAACGGGCGTCGTACTTAAATAGAGGTCGCGCAGGAGCGCAGGGGAATTGCGGTTGATCTCCGAGACAAATTCCTTGTCAAATCCGATCTCCTGCGCAGCAAGCGCGGTCATTTCCTTGTAATAGAAGGGAATGCCGAGTTTTTCTGCGACCAGTTTGCCGATCTGCTTGCCTTGAGAGCCATGCTCACGGGCAATGGTAAGAATAACGCCGGGCTTTGATTCTTTGATAACGGTTTGCGCCGCGGTTGCTTCGATTGTCGGCGGCACATCGGGCATGTGGTCAAAGAGCCTCCTTTGCATGCGGACTCTGCCATACACGGCCATTGCCATGGCGCCAAGCTCGCCGATCGGAACAGCCCACCACACCTGCGCATATCCAAACGCATATCCAAGCGCATATGCAACAGGGACCAGTATGACAAGCTGACGCGCAACCGCCATAAGCAGCGCCAGCAGGCTCTTTCCGCAAGCCATAAAGAACTGCGAGGTAACAATGCCGTAGGCCGAGAAGATAAAGCTGACGGCAATGATGCGGAAGGCAGGCACGCCGATCTCCAGCATAAACGACGAAGCATTGAATATTTTCAGCAGCACATCCGGTATAATCAAAAATACCGCCGCCGCGAGGCACATAAACAGCAGCGCGACCTTTACGCTTAACCGGTAGGCTTCAAGCATCCTGTGCTTGTTCTTTGCGCCGAGATTGAAGCCGACAATGGGGCTCATGCCCTGTGAAAGGCCGAGAACGGGCATGTTAAAGAAGCTCTGGATCTTGAAATATGCGCCGAAAACCGCCGCTGCCGTTGCGGTCGCCTCAATGGCGATCAACAGCCTGTTCATCATAAACGTCATGACGGAGCCGATGCCCATGGTAAGCATGGAAGGAATGCCGATTTTGTATATGGACAAAACCATTTTTCCGTCGGGGCGAAAACCTTTGAAATGCAGTTTCAGCTCGGTATTGAAGCGATGATTGAGAACGATGCCGGTGATCATGCTGAAGATCTGGCCGATGACCGTTGCCACTGCCGCGCCCGCAACGCCCATCACAGGGAACGGCCCCCAACCGAAAATGAGGATGGGGTCGAGGATAATATTTGTGATGGGCCCACCATAAGCGTCCACATCGACAGACTGGATTTGCCCACGCTCTGCATGAGGCGCTCCATCACGATCTGGCCGAAAATGCCAAAGGAAAAAATGCAGCAGATGGACAAATATGCCTTGCCGCCCTCAAGAATTTCGGGAATGTCGGTCTGCGAACGGAAGAACGCGTCCACGCCCACCAAGCCAAATACGAGTATCACAAGATAGCTGCAAACGGCGAGGAATACGCCGTGGATCGCGAGCTTGTTTGCCTTTTCGTTGTTCTTTTCGCCCAGGCTTTTTGAGATCAAAGCGACAAGCCCCGTTCCCGTCCCGGTTGCAATGGCGATCATGATGTTCTGAATCGGGTAAGAAAGGGATACAGCGTTGAACGCCGCCTGACTCACCTGGGATACATACAGGCTGTCCACCATATTGTAGAGCGCCTGTACAAGCATGGAAATGATTAGCGGAACAGCATTTTTAAGCAGCAATCTGCCGATGGGCGCCGTGCCCATGCCGTTTCCCTTTTTAAGCGTTTTCGCTTCCATTGTATGCCTCCATCATGCCCTTCAGCTTATCGTATATCGCCGCAAACGTGTCCATAAACGCTGCGGCGTCTTCAGCGGGAATGGCCGCAAATACTTCGCTTCGAATCTCGGCAAATGCGTTGGAAATCACATCGCACATTTCTTTCCCCTTCGGCGTCAGGTAGACGTAATACGTGCGCCGGTTGCCGTTGTGTCTGCGGCGCTTGACCAGGCCGTTTGCTTCCATGCCGTTGAGCGCCGAGGTCAAGGAGGCGGGCTCAATAAAGCAGGCGGCGGCGATATCATTTTGCATACTGCCATCGTGCGCTTTGAGAAAATCCAGTATTTTCGGCTGACCGGATGTAAGGCCCGTGCCTGCGAGCTTTTTCATCAACAGCTTTGTGTGCATCGAATAAACCGCCAATAAGGTATAATGCAGTTCCATAGCGACCTCCATTATTTAGAATCCAAAATATTATAATTCTAAACTTAGAAGAGCGCAAGCGGGAAGTGCGGGAACGATTGTAAATTGTTTTGAAACCATCGGACGCAAGGTGGCTTTCGGCGCACTGCTTCCAATGTCCTTTGCACAGACGGACGATCCCGTTCAGGATATGGATTTGCAGTACCGCACTCAGGCGCGCAGCCTGCCGACGGTAGACAGGAGCTGGTCAACGCCCCCCGCGGCAGCCGAAAGCGCCGAAGGATGTGGATACAGCAAGCCAGAAACGGAGATAAAAAAACACGGGCCGCTGCAGCGAATGCTCCTGCAGCGGCCCGCCTCATTCCCATTCCCGGAACGCGAAGCGCCCGTTTTCCCACACCCACACGCCCTCAAATCCCGCGCGTTTGAGCGCTTCCACGGCGCGGTCGAAGTGCAGGGCGATATTTTCCACGCGGTGCGCGTCGGCGCTGACGGTCATCCTTCCCCCAATGCGGCGGATGTATTCCAGCAGCCGGGGCGCGGGATAGCATTCGCCGCGCCTCTCCCAGCCGTTGGTGTTCAGCTCGATGACCGCGCCCGCGGCACACACGCGGTCGATGGATGCAAATGCCGCGTCCAGATACCAGGGCGCGTTTTCATCGAAAAACCGCATGCCCCGGTTGTTTTTGCCGACCACGTCGATATGCCCGCAGATCTCCGGGCGGTGCGCCTCGCAGCTGTCCGCAACGTTTGCGTAATACGCTTCCACCATTTTGCGCGCGTCGCCGCCAAAAAGCGCGTCCCGGCAGTCCGCCACCGTTTCCGGGCTTCCGTCCACCGACCAGTAGCGGCCGGACGGATCGTCCTTCCAGTAATGCACGGAGCCGATGATGTAATCGTACTCCGCGCGCCGCGCCGTGGGCGCGAAAGCATCCTGCTCCAAGCCGCAATACAGGCGGATGCGGCCCGCGTATTCCCTTTGCAGGGCGCGAACCGCGCGAATGTACTCGCCCTCGTCCCGCATCGCGTAGGAAAGGTCGAAGGGCGTATGCCCGTGCCCGGAAAAGCCGAAATCGGTGAACCCGGCGGCGATGGCCGCTTCGGCCATTTCCCGGGCGGTGTTCTCCCCGTCGCACATCGTCGTGTGATTGTGCAGGCCTGCGCAAATGCGCGTCATTGCATCGTCTCCTGTTTTACCTTGTGGTCGATGACGTGGCGGGAAGCCAGCTCCGCGCGGACGTCGTCGGGTGAAATGCCCTCTTCCACCATCAGCACCAGCGCGTGATAGCACAGATCCGCCAGTTCGTAAACCGTTTCCTCCCGGCTGCCCTTCATCGCGCCGATGATGACCTCGGTGCACTCCTCGCCCACCTTTTTGAGTATCTTTTCCCTGCCCTTTTCAAAGAGATAGGTCGTGTAGCTGTTTGCGGGGCGCTCGCGGTTGCGGGAAAGGAGCAGTTCGTGCAGGCTGTCTATGGAAAATTCGCCCTTTTCCCCGTCCCCGTCCTGTGCGGTGAACAGCCGGTTTTCAAAGCAGCTGTCCGTGCCCAGGTGACAGGCGGGCCCGGCCTTGTCCACGCGCACGACGAGCGCGTCCGCGTCGCAGTCCGCGGTGATGTCCACCACGCGCTGCACATTCCCGCTGGTTTCGCCCTTGCGCCAGAGCGTTTTGCGGCTGCGCGACCAGAAGCAGGTGCGCCCTTCCGCGAGGGTGATCTCCAGGCTTTCGCGGTTCATATAGGCCAGCGTGAGCACGCGGCCGGTCTTCGCGTCCTGCACGATGGCCGGGATCAGCCCGTTTTCGTCGAATTTCAGGGAATCCAGGTTCATATCGTCTCTCCTCCTATATCCGCACATGGATGCCGCATTCGGCCAGATATCGCTTGAGATCCATGATCTCGATCTCCCGGAAGTGGAAGATGCTCGCCGCCAGCCCGGCGTCCACGCCTTCGAGCTGGAACAGCTCCCGAAAATCCTCCCTGCAGCCCGCGCCGCCCGAGGCGATGATGGGTATCTTCACGCGCGCGGCCATGTCGGAGAGCATTTCCAGATCGAATCCGCGCTTCACCCCGTCGGTGTCGATGCTGTTGAGCACCAGTTCGCCCGCGCCGCGCGATTCGCCCTGCGCGGCCCACTCAAACGCGTCCATGCCGGTGTCCACGCGGCCGCCCTTGGCAAACACCCGGTATTTCCCGTCTACGCGCCTGGCGTCGATGGAGAGCACGACGCACTGATCGCCGTATTTCTTCGCGGCCTCGTCGATCAGCTCCGGCCGGGCGATCGCGCCGGAATTCACGCTCACCTTGTCCGCGCCCGCCTTGAGCACCCGGTCGAAATCGTCCACGGAATTGATGCTGCCGCCCACCGTGAGCGGAATGAAAATGCACCTTGCCACGCGCGTGAGCACGTCCGTGAACAGGGGGCGCTTTTCCACGCTGGCCGTGATGTCGTAAAACACCAGCTCGTCCGCGCCGCTCTCGTTGTAAAACCGCGCGAGCGCGACCGGGTCATCCACGCTCTTCACGTTTTCAAAATTCACGCCCTTCACCACGCGCCCGTCGCGAATGTCCAGGCAGGGAATGATTCGCTTGGTGATCATGCGCCCACTTCCGCCTCCTTCAAAACGTCCTCCAGCCGGAGCGCGCCCGAATACAGCGCCTTGCCCACGATGGCCGCGGGAACGCCCATATCCCGCAGTGCGCGCACGTCCTCAAGCGCGGACACGCCGCCCGAAGCCACGATCTCCAGACCGTCGATGGCGATCAGCGTGCGGTAAATGTCCAGATTCACGCCGCGCATGGCGCCGTCGCGGGAGATGTCGGTGTAGATCACGGTCGAAACGCCCATATCGCGCAGGCGGCGGCAGAATTCCACGCTGTCAAGGGAAGTCACCGTCTGCCAACCGTTCACGGCGACGCGCCCGTCGCGCGCGTCCACGCCCACGGCCACGCGCGCGCCATGGGTCTTCACCGCCTCGGCGAGGAACGCCTCGTCGTTCACGGCGGCGGTGCCCAGAATCACGCGCCCGGCGCCCGCGGCGAGATACGCCTCCACGCGCGCCATGTCGCGAATGCCGCCGCCCACCTCGGCGAACAGCCGCCCGTCGCGCAGAACGCGCGCAATCGTCGAAAGGTTGGCGGCGGAACCGTCCTTCGCGCCGTCCAGATCCACAATGTGTACATACTTCGCGCCCGCGCGAACAAACGAGCGCGCGGCCTCCTCCGGCTCCACGTCGTACCGGGTCACGCGGCCGTAATCGCCCTGCGTGAGCCGCACGACGCGGCCGCCCTGCAAATCGATCGCGGGAAAAATCTTCATACCGGCACCTCACAAAACGCGCGCAGGATGGCAAGCCCCACGCTTCCGCTCTTTTCGGGATGAAATTGGCAGCCGTACACGTTCGCGCGCGCCACCGCGCCCGGAACCGTCACGCCGTAGTCCGACGCGGCGACGACGTACTCCGCGCCCGTCCTCGCGTAATACGAATGCACATAATACACAAAATCCCCCTGCTTTGTATACTTCATCAGAGGATTGTCCGGGCGGCGGACGTCCAGAGCGTTCCAGCCCATCTGCGGAACCTTGTAGCTTAGCCCCATGGCGCGCAGATCGCTCTCCATGGGAAACACGCCCCCGGGGATCCACCCCAGCCCGGCGTGCCGCCCGTATTCAAAGCTCTCCTCAAACAGCAGCTGCATGCCCAGGCAGATGCCCAGAAGCGGCTTGCCCGCGGCGACCTCCTCTTCCAGCACGGGCACCAGCCCCGTCGCGCGCAGGCGGGCCATCGCGTCGCCAAACGCGCCCACGCCGGGCAGGAGGATCCGCTCGGCCGCGCGCAGCTGCGCTTTGTCCGCCGTGATCTTCGCCGGAAAGCCCAGGTATTCCAGAGAACAGGAAAGGCTGAACAGATTGCCCACGCCGTAATCCACGATCGCTATCATTGATTGCATCCCTCACAATTTCGCCGCGGCGGCCGCGCCCTTTGATCGGCCGGCCGCTACAGAATCGTGCCCTTGGTGGACGGAATCCGTTCGCGGAAGCGCTCGTCCACCTCCACCGCCTGCGCGAGCGCGCGGGCGAGCGCTTTGAACGCGCCCTCGAGGATGTGATGGCTGTTTTCCCCCGCCAAGAGGCGCAGGTGGATCGACGCGCCCAGCGCGCGGCTCAGCGCGAGCATGAATTCCTTCACCAGCTCCGTATCGAAATCGCCCACCTTCTGCGTGGGAACAGGCAAATCCCAGCCCAGCGCGGGGCGGCCCGAAATGTCGACCGCGGCGAGCAGCAGCGCCTCGTCCATGGGCAGGATCATGCTGCCGTAGCGCCGGATGCCGCGCCGGTCGCCCAGCGCCTGATCGAACGCGCGCCCCAGCGCGATGCCCACGTCCTCTGTGATGTGGTGGAAATCCACCTGCGTATCGCCCGAACCCGTCAGCTCCAGGTCGAAGTTCCCGTGCCGCGCGAACAGTTCCAGCATGTGATTCAAAAACCCACCGCCGGTCTCCACCGCGTATTTCCCCTCGCCGTCCAGTTCAAGCGCGAGCGCGATGCGCGTTTCCGCCGTGTTGCGCTCAATCGATGCCTTTCTCATATCCAGCCTCCCGCAAAATCTCGTCCGTTGCCCGGATCAGTGCTTCCATGTCCGCGCGCGAGCCGATGCTGATGCGCACGAAATCGCGCGTTCGCGGGCCGGAGAACCAGCGCACCAGAATCGACCGCGCGCGCAGCGCTTCCAGATATTCCTTCCCGCCCAGCGGCCCCTTGGCGAACAGGAAGTTCGCCCGGCTCTCCGGCACGACAAATCCCCGCCGGCACAGCTGCGCGCGCGTCCATTCGCGGTTTTCCACGATCGCGTCCCGGCAGCGGAGGAAATAGGCGCGGTCGCGCATGGCGCATTCCGCCGCCAACAGGCTGAGCCGGTTGACGTTGTAGGGATTGAAGCTGAAGCGCAGCGCGTTCAGATCCGC
>DXVG01000072.1 GCA_019409045.1 Clostridiales bacterium
TACACGAAGTTCTCCAGGTTCGACGCGGCGGTGCTCCCGGCCATGGCGTTGGCGCCGAAGGAGTTGATGGAGGACTGGATCAGCACATTGGAGATGGAGAAGATGGTGCTCGAAAGCCCGGCGGGCAGGCCGATGCGCATGATCTCGCGCACCTTGGCGCCGTGTATGCGCAGCGCCTTTATGTCCAGGTGCACGCTGCCGTGCGAGCGGATGAGGTTGAGAAGCACCAGCACCGCGGAGATGTACTGCGCCACGATGGTCGCGATCGCAACGCCCGCCACGCCCATGCCGAAGAAGGCCACGGTGACGATGTTGAGCGCGATGTTGACCGCGCCCGCCAGCGACAGGTAGTACAGCGGCCGCTTGGTGTCGCCCACCGCGCGCATGATGGCGGAGCCGAAGTTGTAGGCCATGTTGGCTGGCATGCCCAGAAAGTATATGCGCATGTACAGCGTGGCGTTTTCGAGCACGGTGCCCTCGGGCGTTCCCATCATCTCGAGAAACAGCTTGGAGAAGATCAGCCCGAACACGCCCACGCACACGCCCATCACAAGGCTGAGCGCGATGGATGTGTGCACGGTGTCCTGTATGTCGCGGTACTTGTTCGCGCCGCTGTACTGCGCGACCATGACCGCGGTGCCCACGGACAGGCCGATGAACAGGTTGACCATGAGCGTGATCAGCGAGGAGGTGGCGCCGACCGAGGCGACGGCGTCGGTGCTCTCAAACTGACCTACGACGATGATGTCGGCCATGTTGTACAGAAGCTGCAACATGCCGGTGAGGATCAGCGGGATGGAAAAGCGAATGATGTTGGAAAAGATCGGCCCGTTCACCATGTCGATCTCCCGGTGCGGGAACCTGCGGCGAAGCGGCGCGGCAACCGCGTCGATCGCGCGGCCAAGGCGATACCTCATCATAATGCCCCATTACCTCCAAGTCACGTTCATCATCTCATTCCGGCGCCGTGCGACTGCTCGACGCGGCGCATGCGCATTCGATAGCTGGTGAGCAGTATCGCGTCCGCGCCCAGCCATGCAAGTATCTCGCCCCAGAACACGGCCTGATAGCCGAACATGGCGGGCAGCGCGAGCGCCACGCCCACGCGCATCAGCAGCTCCGCCACGCCCGAGAGCATCGGGAAAAACGTGTCGCCCAGCCCCTGCAGCGACGAGCGGTAGATGTGGAGAACATACAATACCGGCAAAAACGCGCTCATCAGCGACAGAAACTGCCACGCATACTCCAGCGCGCGCTCCGCCTCCGCAGGGTCCTGCGAGGTGATGAACGCCGAGAGTATGCCGCGCCCGAACAGCAGCATCCCCGCGCAGATGAGCGCCGAGGTGGCCACGCCCGTCGCCGCGCCCACGCGCACGCCCCGGCGGATGCGGAAGACGTCGCCCACGCCGAGGTTCTGCCCCACATACACGGTCATGGCGTAGCCGAAGGATGTGGCGGCGATCTCCAGCAGGCCGTAGAGCTTGTTGGTGGCGGTGTAGCCCGCGACGAACACCACGTCGAAGCCGTTGACCACGCGCTGCACGATCATGCCGCCCACGCTGATGATCATGTTCTGCGCGGCGATGGGCACGCCCAGCGCGAACAGCTCGCGGCACAGCCCCGCCCGCAGGCGCAGGTCGTCGCGCTCCAGGCGCAAAAGCCCCGCCCGGATCGCCCCCCGAAGGCAGATGAGCACCGAACAGAGCTGCGCGATCACCGTGGCGATGGCCGCGCCCTCCACGCCCATGCCCACGGAGGCGACGAGCAGCAGGTCCAGCCCTATGTTGACCGCGCAGGCGATCACCATCGCAACCAGCGGCGTGCGCCCGTCCCCCACCGCGCGCAGCATGGCCGAGAGCAGGTTGAAGGCCATGATCACGGGGGTCCCCCAGAAGATGATGCGTATGTAGGCGCGCGACATGCCTACGATGTTCTCCGGCGTTTCAAGTATGCGCAGCACGAAGGGGATCAGCGCCTGCCCCGCCGCGGTCAGCGCGACGGCGCACAGCCCCGAGAGCACGCAGGCGTTTCCGATCGTCCTGCGCAGGCCCGCGTGGTCGCCCGCGCCGTACTGCTGCGCCATGCGCACGCAGAAGCCCTGCGTAAGCCCCTGCACGCAGGAGAGCATCATCCAGTTGAACCAGTCCACCGCGCCCAGCGCGGCCAGCGCGTACAGCCCCAGCACGCTTCCGACGATGGCCGTATCGGCCACCGTGTAGAGCTGCTGAAAGGCGTTTCCCACCATCAGCGGCAGCGAGAGCCCCAGTATGAGCCGCAGGGGGCTGCCCTGGGTCATGTTCTTCCCGACGATGTGCATGCGCTCTGAAAAAAACGCGCCCGCCCGAACGGTCGGGCGCGTCGCTCCCTTCGTGTGTATGCCCTGCCGGTTTCAGGCGCGCCGCCGCGCCGCAGGGGGTGAGAGGTAGGCTGTCCACTTGCATTATAAGTATGCATGTGTTAATTGTCAAGCATCGCCACGCAAAGCCTTGTCGTTTGACCTTCGCGCGACTATAATATGGGCTGGCAGAGGGGGAATTGTTTATGACGACCCGGCAAAAATGGCTGCTCACGGCGGCGGTGTGCCTCTCGACGGTGTTTCTGGCGGCGGTGAACTCATCGCACGGCGCGCTGCTCAGCCCCATGATCGAGCACTATGGCCTGAGCGACTCGCAGCAGGGATACGCGAACTCGGCGCAGAACATAGGCTGCGTGCTGTCCATGTTCACTTCCCTGTGGGTCATCGGCCGCATACGCAAGCAGACGCTGCTGACCGCTTCGGTGGCGATGATGGCGCTTGTGATGATCCCTCTATCGCTGCTGCCCGCGTTTCCCGCCTACATCGGCCTGTACGCGCTGGTGGGCGTGGCCTACGCCTACATGGACGCGATCGCCTCGTCCATGATCGCGGACTTGCACACCGGGAGCAGCAGCGCGCGCATGATGTGCGTGATGCACGCCTGTCACGGGCTGTCGGGCATCGTATCGCCGCTGCTCCTGGGTGTGGCGCTGGGTGAGGCGGGCGACATGCCGCGGGCCTACCTGACCATACTGGCGGTCGGCCTTGTCACGCTCGCGTTCCTGTGGCCGGCCAACGCGCGCATACCGCTCAGCGAAAGCGCCGCGCGGCCCGAGCCGCTCACGCGCAGGCAACTTGTCGCGTTCTTCGCAAGGCCGTCCCTGCGCGCGCTGTGCGTCTCCATACTGTTTTACGGCATACACCTCTCCGGGATGATCGTGTGGGTCAACCGCTACGTCGAGGTCGGGCTGAACAGCTCGCTGGGCGCGCTGGCGCTGGCGTTTCTGTACGCGGGGCTGACGCTCTCGCGGCTGATCGTGCCGCTTATGCGCGTGAAGGCGATGACCTACATCGGCGGCGGCTGCGTGCTCGGCGCGCTGACGCTGGGCATTGGGCTTTCGTTTGAGAGCGCGGCGCTGATGTGCGGGTGCGTGCTGGCGTGCGCGACGATCTCCGGCGCGATGATCCCCGTGGTCATCGCAACGGCGTGCTCGGAGTTTTCCTCGAACACGCTGCTGGCCTCCACGCTTGCGAACCTTGCGATGCTGGCGGGCAACTGCGTGGCCTCGCCGCTGATCGGCGCGATCGAGGCGCGCGCGGGCATGCGCTGGGGCATGGCGGTGTGCGCGCTGGCGCTTGTGGGCGCGGCGGTCGCGCCTCTGTTGCAGGTGCGCGCGGCGCGGCGAACACAGCCTCCGGCGCGGGCCTGAGCGCCGCGGCGCAGGGAAAAACCGCCTCCGGGAATGGAGGCGGCTTTCATATTGCCTTGGGCCTGATTACTTGTTGCGCTTGAGGAAGCTGGGCGTGTCCGGCGTGAAGCCGCGGCGGGCGCGGTTGTCGTCGTTCGCGCCATCCTGATACACGCGCGGGCGGCGCGGCGCGGGCTGCGCGCGGCGCTCCATTTCCTCGCGGCTCGGGCGCGGCGCGCGCGGCGCGGCGCGGCGCTCGAAGATGGGCGAGACGGGCGCGTCCTCGGCGTCGCCCAGGTCCACGATGCGCTCGCGGCGCGGCGCGGGGGCCTCGGCTGCGGGCTCGGGCGCGGCGACCTTCTCGGGCTCGACCTTCGCGGCCGTCGGGAAGGGATTGCTCTCAAAGCCGGTGGCGATGACGGTGATGCGCACCTCGTCCTCGAGGTTCTCGTCGATGCCCGCACCGAAGATGATGTTGGCCTCGGGGTCCGCAGCCTGCGTGATCATCTGCGCGGCCTCGTTGATGTCGATGATGGAGGTATCCGGGCCGCCGGTGATGTTGATCAGCACCGCGCGAGCGCCGTCGATGGAGGTCTCGAGCATCGGGCTGGACACGGCCTGGCGCGCCGCCTCGACCATGCGGTTCTCGCCCTTGCCGACGCCGATGCCCATATGGGCAAGGCCGCGCGCCTCCATGATGGTGCGCACATCGGCGAAGTCGAGGTTGATGAGGTTCGGCACGGCGATCAGATCGGAGATGCCCTGTATGCCCTGCCGGAGCGTATCGTCCGCGATGCGGAACGCCTCGGTCACGCTGGTTCCCTTGGTGACCACGGAGAGCAGGCGGTCGTTGGGCACGACCACGAGCGTATCCACGTTCGCCTTGAGGCGCTCGATGCCCGCCTCGGCGTTCTTCATGCGCTGGCGGCCCTCAAACATGAAGGGCTTGGAGACCACGCCGATGGTGAGTATCCCCATGTCGCGCGCCAGCTCCGCGATCACGGGCGCAGCGCCCGTGCCGGTGCCGCCGCCCATGCCGCAGGTGACGAACACCAGGTCCGCGCCCTTGACGATGTTGGAGATCTCCTCGCGGCTCTCCTCGGCGGCGTGCTTGCCCACCTCGGGGTTCGCGCCCGCGCCGAGGCCCTTGGTCAGCTTATCGCCGATCTGCACCTTCGTGGGCGCCTTGCTCAGCGTCAGCGCCTGCTTGTCGGTGTTGATCGCGATGAAATCAACGCCCTGAAGGCCGGAATCGATCATGCGGTTGACCGCGTTGGTGCCGGCGCCGCCGACGCCAATGACCTTGATGGACGCAAAATTCGTGTTTTCCATTTCAAACTCGAGCACAAGGCATCCCCCTCGTTGACAAAATTTGTATCTCTATCCTCTGAACAGGCTCTTGAACTTCTTGATCCCGCCGCCCTCTCTGGGGCTCTGCTGTTCGATGGAATCGAAGATGAGGTCCACAAGTCCCAGCGCGCTTGCGTACACGGGGCTGTTCATCTTCGCCGACTTGGCCACCGGCACCTTCACCGGCCGGCCGAGCTTCGCGGCCAGGTATTCGCGCCCGCCGCGCATCAGCGCCATGCCGCCGCCGGTCAGGTACACCTGCGAGCGCGGGCCGAGGAACGCAGCGGCGTCGTTTTTGAGCGTGAGGTCGATCATGTCGCACAGCTCGTCCGCGCTCTTTTCCACGGGGCGCTTGACGTACTCGCGCGGGAACGAGAGCCGCTCCCCGCCCGCGCCGATGACCTCTGCATAGGCGTCCTGGTCGAACTCGTCGGGGTTGAAGACATATCTGCGCTTAATCTGCTCCGCGGCGCGCATGGGTATGCGCAGCTCCTCGCACAGGTCGGCCGTGATCTGCCCGCCGCCCTGCGGAAGCATGGCGTGGTAGGTGATCGCGTCGCCCTCGACCACGCAGACCTCTGTGTTGAGGTAGCCGATGTCCACGAGCATGGCCGCGTGGTCGCGCTCCTCCAGCGACAGAAGCAGCAGGCTCTCGCCCAGCGTGGGCGACAGAAAGCCCAGTATGGTGATGCCGAGGCCGCCGAGCAATTCCTTCATGTCCTCGACGAACACGGGCTCGGCCACGATGAACGACACCTGCGCGCGAAGGCGCTCGCCGTGCGCGCCCAGGGGCATCATCGTCTTTTTGCCGTCGTCGACGCTGAACCAGGCGGGCGAGCGGTGCATCACATAGCCGCCCATCTCGGCGATCTTGAGCTCCTCCGCCACCGCGTCCTGCACGCGGTTGACGTCGTCCTCGGTGATCTCGCCGGGGGCGTCGCGCGTGACCTCCGCCTCCGCGGTGCACACATGGGCAAACTCCCCGGGAACGCCGACGTAGATCTCGCGCACCTTGGAATTGGCCTCCAGCTCCGCGGCGGAGATGGAATCGCGCACCACGCGCAGAAGCTGCTCGGGCGTGTTCCAGTCGCCCTGGGCAAAGCCGTCGTAGGGGACTGTGCCCGAGCCGATGATGTCGCAGCGGTTCACGCTGCCGCTCTGCGCGATCAGCGTAACGATCTTTGAAGTGCCGAAATCAATGGCGGCGACCTGTGTTTTCATAGCGTGCGTATTCCCCTCGTGCACGCGCACCCTTTCGGGCGCGCGATAGAAAACTACAGTTATTATACATATTTTGCGGTCAAGATGCAAACGGGAAAGCGCGAAAAAACCCGAATTTCCCGATATGTCAAAATAGTTTCAAATTATTGGCGCGTTGCCGTCACACAATCGCGGCGAAGCTGCGGCGGGATGGAAAAGATTTCCCAGAGGCGCTACTGCGCGCTGTAGTCCGCCTTGTTGCCGCTGGACACGTCCAGCCTGCCGGTGATCTGCCCGCGGGCTTCGAGGTCGTCAAGCGCGCCCGCCATCCAGACGATCTTGTTGCCCATGTTGGATGCGTCGCCCAGGTCCACGCGCATGCCCGTGCGCGAGTAGATGCGTATGCTGTTTTCGTCGGACACGTCCAGCTCGGACACATACTGCGTGGCGCCGTTTTCGTAGAGCGCGTCCAGCACCGCGCGCATGGCCTCCAGCCGCTCCTGCGGCGCATTGACCACGCTGCCGAGCCGGTAGCCGGTGATGCCAAGGCCGGTGACGTACACCATCTCCCCCTCCGGCATGGCGGAGAGCTTTTCGATGACCGTGCCGTCGCGCTCCATGGTGAGCACCGCCTCCGCGTGGAGCGCGAACGCCTCGCGCTGGCGCTCGCGCACGGTGAGCACGATCTCCGACGGGTAGTTCTTCTCCAGACTGACCAGCTCCACCAGTCCCCCGCTCTCCAGCGCCTGCCGCACGCTCTCCTCGTTGATGCTGCCCAGTTTCTGGCCCATCGGGAGCTGCGCGGCGCGCATGATGGTCTCCTCGTCTATGGTCTGGTTGCCCTCCACGCGCACCTCGCGCACGCGGAACACGGCGTTAAACAGCACGAGATAGACGATCACGCCCACGGCGATGAGCAGAAGCGTCAGGCACAGTATCTTTCTCCTCTTTCGAGCGGTAAGCCTCATCGGTGTCCTCCGTCACAGTCTTTGTATGTTCGCCCCGAGCCCGGTGAGCATGCCCTCCAGCGACTCGTAGCCCCGGTCGATCAGTTCCACGTTCTCCACGCGGCTCTCCCCCTCCGCGGCCAGCGCCGCGATGACCAGCGCCGCGCCGCCGCGCAGGTCGCCCGCCTGCACGTTCGCGCCGCAGAGCCTACCGCCGCGCACCACGGCGAGCCGATTGCTGATGAATATGTCCGCGCCCATGCGCCGAAGCTGCGCGGCGTGGGCAAAGCGGTTCTCAAACACGTTTTCCACGATCACGCTCGCGCCCGGGAGCACGCACGCAAGCGCCATGAACTGCGCCTGCAGGTCGGTAGGAAAGCCCGGAAAGGGCTGCGTGGACAGCTCGAACGGCGCGGGCGCGCCGCTGCGCAGATAGATCTCCGACTGCGTGCTCTCCACCGCGCACCCGGCCTGGCGCAGCTTGTCGAGCACCGCGCCCAAGTCGCCCGGGATCACGCGCCGCAGCAGCACCTCGCCGCGCGTGGCGGCGGCGGCCGCAAGCAGCGTCCCGGCGACGATGCGGTCGGGCAGCGGGCGGTAGCGCGCGCCGCCCAGCGCCTTCACGCCCTCGACGACCACGCGGTCGCTGCCGCCGCCGCGCACGCGCCCGCCCAGGGCGTTGATAAAGTTTTGCAGGTCGCGTATCTCCGGCTCGCGCGCCGCATTATGT
>DXVG01000073.1 GCA_019409045.1 Clostridiales bacterium
GGGCTGATCAAGGACATCTATATCGGCAAGGGCAACTACAATCAGGAGCTGTATCCGCGCGCGCTGCTGCTGGAGATGGGCACGCACGAGATCGAGAAGGAGAAGGCCATGGCCTCGACCGACTATGTGGCCGAGGTCATGTCGCAGGTGCTCTACGGCGAGGGCGGCGCGGCTGCGCAGCAGAGCGAGAAGGGCGGCGTGAGCGCGGGCGTGCTCTGGGCCGTGGGCGGCGCGATCGTCCTGGCGGTGATCTACGCGCTCGCCTCCACCGGAAAGCTCTCCGCGGCATGGAACAAGCTCAAGCGCGGCGCGAGCGAGATGACCGGCGGCGCGCTCGGCAAAAAGCCCGACCGGGACGGCCGGCGCTGAGGCGAGGGGGGAGCGCATGCGCGCGGGCGCGTACATGGCCGCGTACTTCCTCGCGCACGCGGTCTACCAGAGCTATATGAGCCTGTTCTACCAGAGCCGGGGACTGGATGCGGCGGGCATCGGGGCGGCCTACGCGCTCATGGCCGCGGCGTCCATCCCCGGCCAGCTCTGCTTCGGCGCCCTCTCCGACCGCGCGCGGCGGCCCGGACGCGTGCTGCGCATGCTGCTCATGGCATCGTGCGCGCTGCTTCTCGGCATGCTATTCGCGCGCGACGCGCTTTCGCTGCTCGCGCTCTCGGCGCTTCTGGGCTTTTTCTACACCGCCGTGCAGCCGCTGGGCGACGCGATGGCGCTCGAACGCCTCCGGCGCGAGGGCAGGCCCTTCGGCCCCGTGCGCCTGGCGGGCACGCTCGCCTTCGCCGCCGCCTCGGCCGCGTTCGGGCTCTGGCTGGATGCGTCGGGGCGCGAAAACCTGGTGGCGCTCGCGGCCGCGGGGCTGTTGCTGCTCGCGCTGCTTGCCTCGCTTTTGCTGGACGTGGAGCCGGAGGCGCGCAAGCGGCCGGCGGCGCGCCCCCTGCGGCTTTTGCGGGACGGGCGGCTTGTAAAGCTGCTGGCGTTCGCGCTGCCCGCGCAGGCGACCATGGGCTACTTCTACGCGTTCTTTCCCGCGCGCTTCCTGCTCGCGCCGGACGCCACGCAGGCCCTGCTGGGCTGGGCCAACCTCGTCGCCGCGGTGGCGGAGATACCCTTTCTGCTCGTGGGCGACCGCCTCTACAGGCGCGTGGGCGCGGCCGGGCTCATCGCCGCGGCGACGCTCGCGCTATGCGCGCGCTGGCTGCTGGTGGGGCTCGCGCGCAGCGCGCGCCTTCTGGTCGCCTCGCAGCTTTTGCACGGCATGGGCTATATCTGCATATCGGTCGGCCTGGCGCTCCACGTCCGGGACGCGGTGGCGCCCGAGCTGCGCGCCTCCGGGCAGGCGCTGGTGAGCGTGTGCTGCTACGGCCTTGCGCGCCTTCCGGGGAACGCGCTGGGCGCGGTGGCCGCGCGCGCCCTGGGCGAGGCCGGGGGCTTTCTGGCCTGCGCGGCGGTGTGCGCCCTGTCGCTTGCGGCGGCGTTTCCGCTGTGGCGGCGCGCGCTTTGCAATTCCGGGCGGGATATGTTATAATATGAAAACGGCGCGTGTGTGCGCGCCGCAAGGGAGGTACGAACGTGAACGATCCGCGGGAGCTTCGCCTCGAACAGGAATACGCGAGCCGCGTGCAGCGCCTACTGCTGTCGGTCATCAACCAGTCCACCAGCATATCCGAGAGCCACGCCGAGGCGGTGCGCATGATCGTCGCCGACGCGTGGGAGGAGCTGCGCATGAAGCCCACGGCGCTCTCGCCGCAGGACCTTGAGCAGCTCTCCGCGGAGGTGGACCGCTACCTGGTGCGCAAGTCGTTCACAGACGACGTGGCCGTGCGCTACCGGCGGATGCTGATGAACCCCTTCTTTGCGCGCGTGGACTTTGTCGAGGAGGGCGAGCAGGAGGTCGAAAAGATCGTCATCGGCCTCTACAGCCTGCGCGACGCGGGCGGCGAGATGCTCGTGCACGACTGGCGCGCGCCCGTGTCCTCGCTGTACTACGACGCGATGCCCGGAACGTGCAGCTACCAGAGCCCATCCGGGGAGATATGCGGCCGGATGACACTCAAGCGCCAGTATCGCATGGAGGAGGGCAAGCTCAAGTACTACGTCGATACGCAGCTGAGCATCGACGACGAGATGCTCCTGGACCTGCTCTCCAAGGCCAATACGCGCCACATGCGGCAGGTGGTCTCCACCATACAGGCCGAGCAGTCCGCGGCCATTCGCCACGAGAACGCGCGCGTGATCTCCGTCGTGGGCGGCGCGGGCTCGGGCAAGACCTCCATCGCCATGCACCGCGCGGCGTTTCTGATGTACCGACAGCGCGACACGCTCGACGCGCGCCGCCTGCAGATACTCTCGCCCGGAAGTGCGTTTTCGGAGTACATATCCGCCGTGCTTCCGGAGCTGGGCGAGGAGAACATACGCTCCCGCACGCTCACGGAGATCGTCGAGTCGATCCTGGGCAAGAAGGTGGAGTCGCCCCTGCGGCAGCTGGAGATGCTGCTCGACCCCGCCAACGAGCCGAGGCGCGCCTCTGTGCGCTTCAAGTGCGGCCCCGCGTTTCTTCAGGAGCTGGAAAAGTGCGCCGAGTCCTTTGCCACCTTCGGACCGAAGTTTGCAAACGTGTGGCTGGACGAGCGCATACTCATCCGCCGCGAGGAACTGCGGCGCATGTACAAAAACGAATTCAAGCTGCTCACGCCCGCGCAGAGGCTCGAGCGCGTGCGCGCCACGCTGGAGACGCGCATCGCGAGCTGGGAATCCGGCATGTACAAGCAGTACGAAAGGCAGTTCGAGGGCAAATACACCGGCCGCGAGCTCACCTTCGTGTGCAAGATGGCCGTCTCCCAGAGGCTCCAGCCCGTGCGCGCGCAGCTTCGGGAGATGCTCGACGTGCGCGGGTCGCGCCTTTTGACGGAGGTCTTGCGCTCGGCGCCCGAGCAGCTTCGCACGCTCTACCGCGAAAACTGCGAGGCGGGGCTGACCTGGTGGGAGGACGCGATCGCCGAGGCGTGGCTGCTGTTGCGGCTCGGCTTCGCCGCGCCCGACAAGGGCATTTATCACCTGCTGGTGGACGAGGCGCAGGACTACTCCGAGACCGCGCTTTCGATGCTGGCGCTGTACCATCCCAACGCCCGCGTGACGCTGCTGGGCGACCCGATGCAGCGCACCTGCCCGGGCATGGAGGCCTGCCGCCCGGAAAACTGGGGCGCGTGCTTTGGCGAGCCGGAGGCGAAGGTGTTTTCGCTCAGCCGCTGCTACCGCTCCACGCTGCCCATCGCGCGGCTGTGCAACGCCATACTGCCCGACGCGGAGCGGCTCAAGCCCTTCGGCCGCGAGGGCGATATGCCGCTTGTGGCCGAGTACGACATCGACGGCGTGCGCGCCGCGCTGGAGGGCTACCGCGCCGCGGGGCTTCGCTCCATCGCCGTCATCACGCGCACGCAAAAGCAGGCCGAGAGCCTGAGCTGGAAGCTGGAGCGCGTCTACCGCTTCGACGGCGGCGAGGACGACTGGCAGTACGAGACCGGCGATACCGTGGTGGGCTGCTACCACCTGATGAAGGGGCTGGAGTTCGACGCGGTGATCGTCGTCTGGCCGGACGCGGAGCTGACCGACGACGAGCGCCGCAGGCTCTACACCGCATGCTCGCGGGCGCTGCACCGCGTGGCGCTGTTCGCGGAGGCGAACATGCTCAAAAAGCTGGGGATCGTGCTGTGACATACGATGTGATCGTCATCGGCGGCGGCGCCGCAGGGCTGGCCGCGGCGGTGTCCCTTGCGCGCATGGGCCGCCGCGTGGCGGTGCTCGAGGCGCAGGCGCGCGTGGGCCGCAAGCTGCTGGCCACGGGCAACGGCCGCTGCAATCTGACCAACATACACGCCCGGGCGGAGGACTACTTCGGCGACCGCGCGCTCGCGCGGGCCGCGCTGGAGGCGTTCCCGCCCGAGAGCGTGCTGGCGTTTTTCGCCTCGCTGGGCGTGCCCGCGCGCGTGGACGCGCAGGGGCGCGCGTATCCCGCGAGCAACCAGGCGTCCTCCGTGCTGGACGCCTTGCGCCTGTCGCTGGCGGAGGCGGGCGGGGAGGAAGTCGTGGGTTTTCGCGTCGCGCGCCTGTCGGGGGAGATGGCCGCCACGGCGCAGGACGGGCGCGTCGCGCGCGGCCGGTGCGCGCTGCTGGCCACGGGCGGGCTGGCCGCGCCGGACCTGGGCGCGGCGGACGCGCCGTTTGTCAGGGCGCTCGGGCACCGCTTTACGCGGCGCTTCCCGGCGCTCTCGCCGCTTGAGACAGAGCCCGTGAGCGCGCTCAGGGGCCTGCGCGCACAGTGCGCGCTCACGCTGGGGGACAGGACGGAGCGCGGGGAGCTGCTGTTTACGGAATACGGCGTCTCCGGCATCGCGGCGATGCAGCTTGCGCGCTTCGCCCGGCCGGGCATGGCGCTCGAGGTGGATTTCTTCCCCGAGGGGCGCGTGGACGTGGCAAGCCGCGCGCGGATGCTGCCCGCGCGGCGCGTGGAGGACTTTCTGGCGGGCGTCGTGCCCAAGCGCGTGGGGCAGGCGCTGGCAAAGAGCGCGGGCGTGCCGCTCTCGCGCCCTGCCGGGGAGCTCTCCCTGGCGGAGGCGGCCGCGCTGGAGGCCGCGCTGCACGCCTGGACGCTGCCGCTGCGCGGCGTGCGCGGCTTTGCGCAGGCGCAGGTGACCGCGGGCGGCCTCGAGGCGTCGGAGTTCGACGCGCGCACGCTCGCCTCCCGGCGCGCGCCCGGCCTGTACGCCGCCGGAGAGGTGCTCGACGTGGACGGGCCCTGCGGCGGGTACAACCTGCAATGGGCGTGGGCGTCGGGGCTGCTCGCCGCCCGTTCGATACACGAAAGGCTCGACGCATGATACGCATATCGCAATTAAAACTCCCGCTGGACTATGAAAACACGCCCCTGCGCGTACACGCGGCGCGGGCGCTGCGCATATCGCCGGACCAAGTCGCCGATGTGCGCCTGCGCAGGCGGTCCGTGGACGCGCGCGACAAGGGCGACATACGCTTCGTGCTCACGCTGGACGTGGAGACCCGAGGCGAGCTTCGCGCGCTTCCCCGCGGCTGCGAGCGCGTGTCGCCGCCCGCGGCGCGACCGCTTCCGCCCGCCCGCGCGCTTTCGCGCCGCCCGCTGGTGGTGGGGCTCGGCCCCGCGGGCCTGTTTGCCGCGCTCACGCTGGCGCGCGCGGGGGCCGCGCCGGTGGTGATCGAGCGCGGAAAGTGCGTAGAGGAGCGCGCGCGGGACGTCGAGGGCTTCTGGGGCGGCGGAGAGCTCGACCCCGAGAGCAACGTGCAATTCGGCGAGGGCGGCGCGGGCGCGTTTTCCGACGGCAAGCTCAACAGCGGCATCAAGGACGCGCGCTGCCGCGAGGTGCTCGAGACGCTCGCGGCCTTCGGCGCGCCGGAGGAGATTCTCTGGGAGGCCAGGCCGCACATCGGCACCGACCGGTTGCCGGGCGTGGTGCGCGTCATACGCGAGGAGATCGCGCGCCTGGGCGGCACGGTGCTCTTTCAGACGAAGCTGGAGGACGTGCGCGTCGAGGACGGCCGCGTGCGCGGCGCGGTGCTCATGCGCGGCGGCGAGCGCGTCCACATCGACGCGGACGATGTCATACTCGCCGTCGGCCACAGTGCGCGCGACACGTTTGAGCGGCTGCACGCGCTGGGCGTTCCCATGTCGCCCAAGCCGTTTTCCATCGGCGCGCGCATCGAGCACGCGCAGGCGCTGGTGGACCGCGCGCAGTACGGCGGCCTCGCCGGGCACCCGGCGCTGCCCGCCGCGGAGTACCGCCTGAGCGCGCACCTCCCGGACGGCCGCGCCGCGTACACATTCTGCATGTGTCCGGGCGGCACGGTGGTGGCGGCGGCCTCGGAGGCGGGCGGCGTGGTCACAAACGGCATGAGCCCCTTCGCCCGCGACGGCCGAAACGCCAACAGCGCGCTGCTGATCTCCGTGTCGCCCGGGGACTTTTCCGGCGACGACCCGCTGGGCGGCGTGCGCTTTCAGAGGGCGTGGGAGCGGCGCGCGTTTGCGCTGGCGGGCGAAAACTTTTGCGCCCCGGCGCAGCGCGTGGGCGACTTTCTGGCGGGGGTGGCCTCCGCGGGCGCGGGCGACGTGGAGCCCAGCTATCGCCCCGGCGTGCGCTATGCCGACCTGTCGCTCTGCCTTCCGGAGTACGCCGTGCGCGGCATGCGCGAGGCCATCCGCATCTTTGACCGGCGGCTGCGCGGCTTTGCCGCCCCCGGCGCGGTGCTCACCGGGCCGGAGACGCGCTCGAGCTCGCCTTTGCGCATAGAGCGGGACGCGCGCTGCGAAAGCGCCGTGCGCGGCCTGTACCCCTGCGGCGAGGGCGCGGGCTACGCCGGGGGCATACTCTCCGCGGCGGTGGACGGCGTCCGGTGCGCCGAGATGCTCCTGTCGCAGGGCGCGGAATAAAAAGGTGGAAAGCGCCATGGAAAATGCGGGAAAGGAATTGCGCGCAATCCTCGAAACCTTCGCGGACTCGGGCTGGGAGGCGTTGTCCGCGCCCGCGTGCGGCTATCTGGAGGGCGCGCTCAGCCGCGAGGCGCTCAGAGCGGCCGTCGCCCGGGCGGGCGAGGCCTGCGGCGCGTGCGGCTGCGCGCTCGACGCGCTCTATCCGCGCTCGCTCGCGCTGCTCGACGCTCTTTCGGCAACCTCCGAAGCCGGGCAGTGCTTCGGGCAATTCTATGACAAAACGCGAACATAGCCTGAAATTGCTTTCTTTGCAACATGGTTTTGTGATATAATCGGAAATGATTGCAATTCCCGGACGCTTTGTGCGCCCCGGGAGAGATCTGGAGGCGATGGGAGATGCAGCAGGGGTTCCGACTGATCCTCGCCTCGGCGTCGCCGCGCCGACGGGAGCTGCTCAGTCGCATGGGATACGCCTTTGAGGTGTGCGCGCCGGACGTGGACGAGCACGTCGAGGGCCGCGCGGAGGACATCGTGCGAACGCTCTGCGTGCGCAAGGCGCGCGCGGCCGCCGCGCACTACGCCGAGGGCGTGATCATCGCCTCGGACACGCTGGTCTCGCTGGAGGGCAGGCCGCTGGGCAAGCCCGCGGACGAGCAGGACGCCCACGCGATGCTGCGCGCGCTCTCCGGCCGCGCGCACGAGGTGTTTACCGGCGTGTGCCTGCACGACGCGGCCACGGGCCGCGAGGCCGTGGAGGTCGTGGAGACGGGCGTGCGCTTTCGCGAGCTTACCGACGAGCAGATATGGGACTACATACGCACGGGCGAGCCGATGGACAAGGCCGGCGCCTACGGCATACAGGGCGGCGCGGGCGCGTTCGTCGAGGGGCTGGACGGCCCGTTTGAAAACGTGATGGGCTTTCCGGTGGACGATGTGGAGCGCATGCTGCGCGCGTTCGTCGGACAGGACTGACGATTTTTTACAAAGGCATCGGGAGGGACACGGATGGGCGTTTTTTCCTCCGGCGGCGTTGGGATCGACCTTGGCTCCGCCAACGTGACGATCTTTCTGGAAAACGAGGGCGTGGTGCTGCGCGAGCCGAGCTATGTGCTCGCGCTGCGCGACGACCCGGATTCGGTGCTCGCCTGCGGGCGCGACGCCCGGCAGATGCTGGGGCGCACGCCGCGCGCGGCGGTGCTGCTCTCCCCGGTGATGGACGGCGCGGTCGCCGACGTCGAGCTGACCACGACGCTGCTTCGGGAGCTCTCGGAAAAGGCCATCGGCCGCCGCAGGGCGCTGGACCGCACGCGCGTGGTGGTGTCCATGGGGCTGGGCGTGACGCGGGTTGAGCGCGCGGCGCTCGAGCAGGCGGTGAAGGCGCTGGGCGCGCGCAACGCCGCGCTGATCCGCGCCTCGGCCGCGGCGGCCTGTCTCTTATACACA
>DXVG01000074.1 GCA_019409045.1 Clostridiales bacterium
GGCTTGCGGGCTTTCTCAACGCTCTGGCAGTCTGTTGACTTTGTCAACATCCTGCCGTTGACTTTGTCAACATACTGACCGCCCCGGCCTATGCCGGGGCGGCGCTTTCGGGAAACTACTTCCTCCGCGCGCTGGCAAGCGCCGAGAGGAGCATCAGCACGGGGAACGCGCAGGCCGTCATCAGCCCGGCGCTCAGCCCTGCGCCCGCGGACACCCAGCCCACCACGCCCGGGCCCGCCGAGCAGCCCACGTCGCCCGCCAGCGCGAGCAGCGCGAACATCGCCGTGCCGCCCTGCGGAAAGGCGCGCGCGGTCATCGAGAACGTGCCCGGCCACATCAGGCCCACCGAGAAGCCCGTCACCGCGCAGCCCAGAAGCCCCAGCAGGGGATGCGGCGCGTTCGCCGCCAGTATGTAGCAGCTCACGCACAGCGCGGCGGACAGGCACATCGCCCGGCGCACGTTCAGCCGGTCGCCCACGAGGCCGTAGAGGAGCCGCGCCGCGCCCATCAGCGCCGCGAACGCGCACGGCCCGAGGAGGTCGCCCAGCGTCTTGCTCACCGCGAGCCCGCGCTCGGCAAACAGGCTCGACCACTGGCTCATCGCCTGCTCGCTCGCGCCCGCGCACACCATCATCAGAAGAAACAGCCAGAATGCCCGGCGCGAGAACAGCGCGCGAAGCGGCGTGCGCTCGGCCTCGGCCAGCGGCGGCGTCATGGGCACGCGCGCGTACAGAAATGCGTTCAGAAGCGGCAAGATCGCCCACAGCATCGGCAAATAGCGCCAGTTGTCCACGCCCGCCAGCGCGAAAAACGCCGTGGAGGCGAGCACCACCGTCACATGGCCCCAGCAGTAGAACGAGTGCAGAAGGCTCATGGCCTTTTCCTTGTGCTCGCCCGGAAGCGATTCTACGATCGGGCTGACCAGCACCTCCAGAAGCCCGCCGCCGACCGCGCACACCGCGATGGGGATGAGTATGGAGGCAAACGCGCTTTCCATCACATACGGCAAAATGCCCAGCAGCACCAGCCCCAGCGTGGACAGCGCCTGCGCCAGCACCACCGCCCGCCGGTGGCCGATGCGGTCCACATAGCGCGCGCACAGCAGGTCCACGAGCATCTGTATGCCGAAGTTGATCGAAACAAGCAGCCCGAGCTGCGAAAGCGTCACGCCGAACCGCTCGTTGAATGTCACGAACAGAAGCGGCGGCAGGTTGTTGCAGATCGCCTGGGTCACATAGCCCAGATAGCTCGCGTAGAGCGTGTGCCGATAGGTCATCTCGTTCTCCTCCGTTTGCGCGCGTCGGTTATGATTATATCACCTTCGCCGAACGCGCGGCAACGCAGGATGCGTTAAATCGCTCAGCGCGGCTTCTTCCCCGCGGGCGGGGCTTTCGCGGCGGAGGCGGCCCCTTTGGCTTTCGCGGCCCTTCCGGCGGGGCGGCGCGCAGCCTTTGCGGGCTCGCGCTCGAACTGCACGTCGGCGGGCGCGCGCTTTGCCGCCTCCACCAGAAACGCGCTGAAGCGGCGGATGCCCTCCAGAAACCGCGCCTCGCGCTGCGCGCGGCGCGCCGCGTCGCGGTCCACGGCCATGGCGTTGAGCGCCTTTTCCCACTTGCCGGTGGTGGCGGCGGAGGCGATCTGCTCGGGCGCGACGCGGATCAGCTTCTGCCCCTTCTCGGTGGAGACGATGCTCTTCCCGCTGCGCCGCGCCAGCCCCACCTCGATCAGCCGCTCGATGGTGGCCGCGCGCGTGGCGGGCGTGCCCAGCCCGGAGTCCTTCATGCGCTCGCGCAGCTCCTCGTCCTCCAGCTCCTGCCCCGCGTGCTCCATCAGCGACAGGAGCGAGGCGTCGGTGAGCTTTTCCGGCGGTTTGGTCTGCTTTTTGCGGATGGAGACCTTGCCTACGGCGCGCACATCGCCCTCGCGCACATCGGGAAGCGGCGGCTCCAGGGGCTTTTCCCCGGCCTGGGGCGCGAGGACCGCGCGCCAGCCCGCGTCCCGGGGCACCGAGCCGGAGGCGCGGAATTCGTGAACCCCGGCCAGCACGCGCAGGCGCGTGGACTCATAGACATAGTCCGGGTAGTGCGCCGCGATGAGGCTGCGGGCCACAAGGTCGTATACCTTTTTTTCGTCCTCGGTCAGCGCGCCGGGGCGGCGCTCGGTGGGGATGATGGCGTGATGGTCGGAGACCTTCGAGGCGTCGTAGAAGCGGCGCTTGTCCATCTGCCGGTTGAACGCGGCCGCGCGCGTGAGCGGGCGGTACTCCGGCGGCAGGTTGTCGATCGCCTGCAGCGCCTTTGGCCGCATGTCCGGCGGAAGGCAGCGGCTGTCGGTGCGCGGATAGGTGATGGCCTTGTGCCGCTCGTAGAGCGCCTGCGCGATCTTGAGCGTCCTGTCCGCGGAGAAGCCGTAGCGGCGGTTGGCGTCGCGCTGCAGGCTGGTCAGGTCGTACAGCCGCGGCGGGGGCACGCGCTTTGTCTCCTGACGGCGCTGCGCAACCTCCGCGTCCCGGCCCTGCGCCTCGCGCTTTACGCGGTCGGCCTGCTCGCGCGTGGCGGCGCGGCTCTGGCCGGTCTCGGGGTCGAAGTACAGCCCCTCGAAGTCGCCGAAGTCGGCGCGCACCTCCCAGTAGTCGCTGGGCACGAAATCGGCGATCTCGCGGTCGCGCCGCACCAGGAGCGCCAGCGTGGGCGTCTGCACGCGGCCCATGGGCAAAAGCGCGCCGTAGCGCAGCGTGAACGCGCGCGAGGCGTTCATGCCCACCATCCAGTCCGCCAGCGAGCGGCAGCGCGCGCTCTCGTAGAGCGCGTCGTACTCCGCGGCGGGGCGCAGGTCCTCGAACCCCTTGCGGATGGCCGCGTCGGTCATGGAGGAGATCCACAGCCGCCATACGGGCTTTTGGCAGCCCGCCATGCGGTATATGTAGCGGAAGATGAGCTCGCCCTCGCGCGCCGCGTCGGTGGCGCAGACGATGCGCCCGGTGTCCGGCGCGTTCATCAGCGCCCGGACCACCTTGAACTGCGCCTGCGTGCGCGGCAGCACCTTGAGCGGTATCTCCTCCGGAAGGATGGGGAGGTCCGCCATGCGCCAGCGGCGATAGCGCTCGTCCAGCTCGTCCGGCTCCTGGAGCGAAACCAGGTGCCCCAGCGCCCAGGTGACGATGTAATTGTTTCCCATCAGGCAGCCGTCGCCGGCGCGCGTGGCGCCCAGCACGCGGGCGATGTCGCGCCCGACGGACGGCTTTTCAGCGACAACAACGGTATTCATACGCCCAGCATAGCACAAAACCGGGCGTTGCGCAAGTTGCGCGGTTCTGCTATAATGATTGCCTGAAAGGGGGCGCGCCCATGAGGATTGCGCGACGCATGGAGGAGCTGATCGGCGATACGCCGCTTTTGCGGCTGGAGCGCCTGTTTCCGGACGCGGAGGTCTACGCCAAGCTCGAATACCTCAACCCCGCGGGCAGCGCGAAGGACCGCGCGGCGCTCGCCATGCTGGAGGACTGCGTTTTGCGCGGCGCGCTCGGGCCGGGCGGCACGGTGGTGGAGCCCACATCGGGCAACACGGGCGTGGCGCTGGCGGCGCTGTGCGCCTCGCGCGGCTACCGGCTGGTGCTGACCATGCCGGAAAGCATGAGCGTGGAGCGGCGCATGCTGCTTGCCGCCTACGGCGCGCGCGTGGAGCTGACGCCGGGCGAGGAGGGCATGGCCGGTGCCGTGCGCCGCGCGGAGGAGATCGCGCGCGAGACGCCGGGCGCGGTGCTGATCGGGCAGTTCGACAACCCGGCCAACCCCGCCGCGCACGAGGCGACCACCGGCCCCGAGATCTGGCGGGCGCTGGGCGGGCGGCTGAGCGCGGTGGTGGCGGGCGTGGGCACCGGCGGCACCATCACCGGCACGGCGCGGTTTTTGCGCGCGAAGCTGCCGGGCGTGCGCGTGGTGGGCGTGGAGCCCGCCGCCTCGCCGCTGCTTACGCAGGGCCGCGCGGGCGCGCACGGCATCATGGGCATCGGCGCGAACTTCGTGCCCGGGGCGCTGGAGAGCGCGCTGCTTACGCAGATCGTGACCGTGACGGACGGCGAGGCGCGCGCCATGGCGCGGCGCATGGCCCGCAGGGAGGGCGTGCTGGTGGGCGTGTCCTCGGGCGCGGCGCTGGCGGCGGCAGGGCGCGCGGCGCAGGAGGCGCCGGGCGCGGTCGTGGCCATACTGCCCGACGGTGGGGAGCGGTATCTTTCCACGGGGCTGTTTGACCCGCAGGAGGACGAGGGGGAGCGCGCATGAGCGAATTGAAGCAATGGATGGACGCGCAGGCGCGGGAGCTCGCGCAGTCGCTTGCGCAGATCAACCTGCGCGAGATGGACGCGCGCACCGTGGGCGGCTACGGGCTGCGCACGCGCGCGATCGCGTTTCTGGAGACGGTCAAGTCCGCGCTGTTCCCCGCGCTCTACGAGGTGGACGCGGCCACGCCCGGGCACCTTGTGACGCTCTCGGAGGAGCGGCTCTACGCCACCGCCGAGCAGCTCAAGGGCATCGCGCGCGACGTGTTCCTCGGCCAGTGCGAGCGCGAAAGGCGCGAGGAATGCTCGCGGCAGGGCTGCAAGGAGCGCGCCGACGCGCTGGTGCTGGCGTTTCTCAAGACGCTGTTGCCGATGCGCGAGCTTCTGACGGAGGACCTGAACGCCGCCTACGAGGGCGATCCCGCGGCGCGCTACATTGAGGAAATACTGCTCAGCTATCCCTCCATCGAGGCGGTGAGCACCTATCGCATCGCGCACGAGCTGTTCACGCTGGGGCTTCCGATGGTGCCGCGCATACTCACCGAGCACGCGCACGCGAACACAGGCATCGACATACACCCCGGCGCGACCATCGGCCGGCACTTCTTCATCGACCACGGGACAGGCGTGGTCATCGGCGAGACGTGCGTCATCGGCGACAATGTAAAGCTGTACCAGGGCGTCACGCTGGGCGCGAAGAGCTTCCCCAGGGACGAGAACGGCAACCTCGTCAAGGGCATCAAGCGGCACCCCAACATCGAGGACGACGTGATCATCTACGCGGGCGCGACCATACTCGGCGGGGACGTGACCGTGGGGCGCGGGAGCGTCATCGGCGGCAACACATGGCTCACGCGCTCGGTGCCGCCCGGGTCGTTCATCACCAACCGCGATGGATAGTCCGCGCGCGCAGGCCGCGCCCCTTCCGTGGGAGGCGGGCGCGACGCCCGGGGCCGGGCTGGCGCCGATGGCGGGCGTGACCGACGCGGCCACGCGGCTTCTGTGCTTTGAGCAGGGCGCGGCGTGGGCCGTGAGCGAGATGCTCTCGGCAAAGGGCTGGATGTTCTCCGGCCGCAGAAACCGCGCCGCCGCGGAGCTGCTCGCGCGCTTCCCCGGCGAGGGCGCGGTGGGATTGCAGCTCTTCGGCCGCGAGAGCGAGTATATCGCCGCCGCCGCGCGCGAGCTGGAGGGCGAGGGCTTTGCCTTCATCGACCTGAACTTCGGCTGCCCCGCGCCGAAGATCGTCTCCAACGGCGAGGGCAGCGCGCTGATGCGCGAGCCGAAGCTGCTGGCAGAGATCGTGCGCGCGGCGGTCAGGGCCACGCGCCTGCCGGTGACGGCCAAGATACGCGCGGGCTGGGACGCGCAGAGCGTCAACGCCGCGGAGATCGCGCGCATCTGCGAGGGCGAGGGCGCGCGCGCCATTGCCGTGCACGCGCGCACGCGCGACCAGTTTTACGCCGGGAGCGCGGACTGGCGCGTGATCGGCGAGGTGGTCCGCGCGGTGCGCATCCCCGTGCTGGGCAACGGCGACGTGCGCACCGGCGAGGACGCGCTGCGCATGCTCGAAACCACCGGCTGCGCGCGCGTGATGGTCGGCCGCGCCGCGCAGGGCAACCCCTGGGTGTTTTCGCAGATACGCGCGGCACTGCTCGGCCAGGCGTGGGAGCCGCCGACGCCCGGCGAGCGCATGCGCACGGCGATGCGGCATCTGGAGATGGCGCTGGCGCTCTACGGCGAGAAGAAGGGCGTTCTGGAGATGCGCAAGCATGTGGCCTGGTACATCACGGGCATCCCCGGCGCGGCGCGGCTGCGCGAGCAGGTGAACGCACTGAGCGACCCCGAGGCCGTCCGCGCGCTGCTGCGGCGCTACGCCGAGGCGCAAAGTCCCCGACCGTGACGCGGAAATGTCGCGGCCGGGGCTTTTTCATGGCGCGCGGAACCCATCCCGCCCCGCGCGCGTCTAACCGGGGTAATGCGAATTCTCATGAAAATGGCTTGATTCGCGCACCATCTTTTCCGATCTGGCTTCGTCTCGTTTCGTTCAACGTACCTCCAGTACGCTTCACTTCACTCGACTTTGCCAGGGCGAAAAACCGGCTACGCTCTGTTGGGCATTTTCATTGCGGATTCGTATAAAAAGGAGGGATACGCATGAAAAGGACGCTTACATTGCTCATCTTGACGCTTCTGGCGCTTTCGGCATGTGCCGGCACGGCGCAGGAGGCCCCGGCCGTGGAACAGACGCGCGCGCAGGGCGACGGCTACGCGCTGACGTACGACGCGACCGCGATGTCGTTCTACCGCGACGGCGTGACCGAGGGCGTGGACCTGATCGTGCCCACGCAGGACGTGGTCAGCCCGGCCTACCTGATGATCTCCCGCCTGGAGAGCGTGCAGGCCGAGCAGGAGAGCCTGCTGGAGAACGGCTACAGCGACGAGGGCGAGATCGCGCTCGCCTCGGGCCTGACCGCGCACGCATATGCGCAGCAGCGCTCGGGCGTGAACTACGCCGCCTACATCCTCGAGCAGGACGGCCGCGCCTATTCGATTTTGACCGTCTGCTCGCAGGAATCGCCCCAGACGGAGGCGCAGCTGCGCGCCGTGGTGGACACCTTCGCCTTTGACGATGCGGCTCTGGAGACGTAGGGGCGCGGCGCAGGCTGGAAAACGAAACAACAAACCGCCGACGGGCTCTGTCAGCGGTTTGTTTTGCGCAAACTCCTTCTCAAAGTGCGGAACGGGCCTTTTTGGCGGTTGTGCGGCTACTTGCCCGGCTCCGCGCCCGGGTCCTGGCGCTCCTTGCGGTAGTCGCGCGGGGTGACGCCGGTGTGCTTTTTGAACAGGTAGCTGAAGTAGTGCGGGTCGTTGTAGCCCACGGCGTAGGCGATGTCGCTGGAGCGCATCTGCGTGGTGCGCAAAAGCTCCTTGGCGCGGTTCATGCGCAGCGTGGTTAGGTACTCGGTAAAGGTCACGCCCACCTCCTGCGAGAAGATGGTGCAGAAGTGGCTGTTGGACATGCACACATGGCTCGCCACGTCGTTGAGCGTGATGCCGCTGTTCTGGTACTCCCGGGCGAGGTAGGCGCGCGCCTTGTTGATCACGGCGTTGTAGCGCGTGGAGGACTGCGCGTCGCGGAAGGCGATGGCCTTTTCGAGCACCTCGCGCGCCACGGGGATTACGTCCTGCGGCTCGAGCGAGGAGGCGAACAGGTTCTTCTCCCACATGCGCGCGTCGATGATCGCGCGCGGCTCGCCGCCGCTCTCCTTGATGATGCGGCTGGCCGCCATGAGGATCTCCACATACAGGAAGTTGACCATCATCACCGAGTGGATGGCGGCCGCGCCCATGGAGGAGATGTACTCGCCAAGTATCTTGTCCACGTCCTCGCGGTTGGCGTATTGCAGGCGCTCCGACAGCGGCAGGACGTCCAGATTGATCAGCTTTTCCGAGGGCAGCGGCCCCACGTCGTGCACGCCCATGATGCGGCGCTTCTCCGGGTCGGGCGAGAGATCCATCGCGCGGCGCACCATCTGCGCCGCCTGATACGAGCGCGGAAGCTCGGTCACGTCGGACACGGCCTCGCCGATGTAGATC
>DXVG01000075.1 GCA_019409045.1 Clostridiales bacterium
ACGGGCTACGATTCCGCCGCCGTGCGCACGGCGCGCTACGCGGTGGACAACCTGCTGCCCGTGGTCGGCGGCGAGGTGGCCAACACCATGGACGCGCTGGTCTCGAGCGTGCTCCTTGTCAAAAACGCCGCGGGCGTCACGGGACTGTGCGTGCTCGCCGGCATGTGCGCGGGGCCGCTCCTCGCGCTGATCGCGGCGCTGGTCGCGCTTCGGCTGACCTCGGCGATGCTCGAGCCGGTCGCGGAGGACGCGCTGATCGCGCTGGCGGACAGGTTTTCACAGGTCGCGGGCATGCTGCTTGTGGTGTGCATCAGCGCCGCGGTGATCCTCACGCTCCTGCTGGGCGGTACGCTCACGGCCGGTCAGGGCGTGGTAAGGTAGGTGAGGGACGGATGGCGCACTTGCTCGAGGCGGCGGTGCGGCTCGCCGCGCTGTGCGCGCTCTCGGCGACGGTGGAGCTTCTGCTGGACGAGGAGGCGAAAAAGCGCGGCGTGCGCTTTCTGTTGGGTGTGATGGCGCTCGTGCTCATCGCGCGCGCGGTGGGGGAGCTTCTGCCGTGACGGGCGTGATGCGCGCCGTGCGCGAGCGGCTTCGCGGCGCGCGGGGACTGGAGTGGCTGCTTCTGCTGGTGGCGGCGTGCGTGGCCGCGCTGGCGCTGACGCAGTCCGGCGCTGACACGCAGGAGGCGGGGCCCACGCCCCTGGAGGCGCGGCTGGAGCGCGTGCTCTCGGCGGTGGACGGCGCGGGCGACGCGCGCGCGATGGTCACCGAGCGCGAGGAGGAGATCGTGGGCGTGGTCATCGTCGCCGAGGGCGCGGACGACGTGGGCGTGCGGCTGGCGCTTTTGCAGGCGGCGCGCGCCGCGCTAAACATAGACATGGAGAACATCGAAGTCATCGGAATGCGGAGGGAGGCCCATGCGGGGACGGTGGTGGTATCTTGCGATATTGCTGGCGCTTGTTGCGCTCTTGTGCGCGCTCATGCCGCGCCTTTTGCGGTCGCAGAGCGTGCAGAGCGTGACGGCCGCGCCGCTTGAGAGCGCCGAGCCGGAGGCGGAGGAGGACCCGCTCGAGGCGTTCCGGCTGGAGCGCGAGCAGCTTCGGGCGATGCAGACCGCGCAGCTCAACGACATCATCCACGGCGAGGACACCGACGCGGACACGCGCGCGCTGGCGCAGCGCACGCTGCTCTCCCTTATGGATTGGACCGAGCAGGAGACGACCATCGAGGGCGTGCTGCGCGCGCGGGGATACGCGGACTGCGTCGTCACCGTGCACGAGGACACGGCCAACGTGCTCGTGCGCGCCGAGGCGCTCACACGGCAGGAGAGCGCGGTCATACTCGAGCTGGTGCTGCGCCAGACGGACGTGCAGAGCGGGAATGTCAAGATCATTCCAATAAATTAAAGCAAACCATTTGCCAGCGCCGCGGTTTTCTGGTATAATGGGTGCAGATAAAGGAGGTCTGCGATATGAGCGATATTCATCCGTCGGATGTCAAGCTTGGCGAGAACCCGGACGGCAGCGTTTCCTTTGCCACCGGCGTGGTCGAGACCATCGCGGGTCTGGCGGCGCAGGAGGTCGAGGGCGTGGCGAGCATGGCCAACATCTCCACGGGCTTTGCCGATATGTTCACCCGAAAGTCCAGCCGAAACCTCACCAAGGGCGTGCGCGTGGACATCGAGGGCGGCACGGTGGCGGTGGACGTCACCATCGTGGTCGAATACGGCTCGCCCGTGCCGGATGTGGCGCGCAGCATACAGGAAAATGTGAAAAAGGCCATTGAGACCATGAGCGGCCTGGACGTGCGCAATGTGGACGTGCATGTGCAGGCGGTGAGCTTTGAGCGCGAGAACCGCGCCGTGCAGGAGCTGAAGGAGCATCAGCAAAAGCTGCTGGAAAACAGCCTTCAGCAGGACGATCCCGCCGAGGAAGCGCCCGCCGGGGAGCAGCCCGCGCCGCAGGACGCGCCGGAGGTGGACCCCGTCGCCGAGGAGATCGGCCAGCTGCACGCCGATGAGGAGATCGACGACGACGTGGACGACGACATCGACGACGACATCGCCGAGGAGATGGACGACTTGGACGATTTGGACGATCTGGATCTCGACGAGGACGTCGATTCAGAGCCGACTGAAGACGACGCCGGCGATTCGCCCGCGCCGGAGGGCGAGAAGCGGCCCTGATGCCGCAGCCCGCTCAGCGCGCCGCGCCGGAGGAAAGGAGGCCCCATGAAGACGAGTTTTTGGGACAGGATACTGATGTTCCTGTATGTGCTTATCACCCTCGCGTTCGGGGCGTGCATGGTCTCGCAGCTCTTTGGCGGCGATCCGATCGGCGTCCTGTTCGCCGGGCTGGAGCGTTCGGCGGGGTGGTTCCTCACCATGCTGATCGGCCTGGGGCTCGCGGCCATACTCGCGCTGATGAGCGTGTATATGCTCATGATGATCTTCCGCCGGCAGAAGCCGGAGCCGATCTCGCCGTTCGTCGGCGTGTCCGACGGCGAGGGCGGAGATGTGCGCATCGCGCTTCCGGCGCTTGCGCAGATGGCGCGCCAGGCGGTCGGCCGCGTGGAGGGCGTGCGGGAGATGCGCGTAGACGTGTTGCCCGAGGACGACGCCGTCTCCGTGGAGGTCGAGCTGACGCTGGATGTGGGCGCGCGCGTCTCCAGCGTCACCAAGGACATGAAGCGGACCATACGCAAGAGCCTTGAGACCAACTGCGGCGTCGAGGTGCGCGACGTGCGCATCACCGTGTCCTCCGTCGTGGACAAGCAGGCCGAGCCGGAGAAGAAATCCCGGCGCTCGGGGCTTCTGCGCAGGCGGGAGGGGAGCGCGGCTGCTCCCGCGTCCGCCGCGGCGCAGGACGCGCGCATCGAGCCCGAGGCCCTGCCGCCGCTCGAGCCGCAGGCGGAGCCTGAACCGCAGACAGAGCCCGAACTACAGGCAGAGCCTGAGCCGCAGGCAGCGCCCGAGCCGCAGGCAGTACCTGAGCCGCAGGCAGAGCCTGCACTGGTCCAGGACGCGGCCGAGCTGCCGGACGACCTGTCCGAGCCGTCGGAGGATTTGTTCGACCTCGACGACGACGCGCAGGAGACGCAGCGCAAATACTGAGCATCCAAAGATCGACCCGAACGCATTGCGGCGGCGCCGAGCGGCGCCACCGCAATGCTTGTGTCAGAAGGAGCGGGGGAAATGAACCGAGTCACGGCGCGGACGCACGCCATGAAGCTGATCTACGAATGGGAAATGGGCGGAGAAGGCGGCGAGGAAACGCGCCTGAACCTGCTGGGCGCCACGCCCGGCGAGGAGGAATACGCCTACATGGAGCGCGTGTTCGCGGGCGTCAAGGAGAACATCGAACAGATCGACGGCCTGATCGAGCAGTGCGCCGTGGGCTGGAAGCCGGAGCGCATCGCGCGCGTGGACCTGGCCATACTGCGGCTCGCCGCGTATGAGATGCTCGCGGGCCAGACCGCGCAAAACGTCATCATCAACGAGGCCGTGGAGCTTGCGCGGCTCTACTCCGGCGAAAAATCGCCGCAGTTCATCCACGGCGTGCTCGGCGGCGTCTCCAGGAGCCTGGCGCGATGAACTGCGCGCTGGGCGTGGACACCAGTTGCTATACCACCTCCGTGGCGCTGGCCGGGGAGCGGGGCATCGTGCGCGGCGACCGCCGCCTGCTCGAGGTAAAGTCGGGCGCGCGGGGGCTCAGGCAGTCCGAGGCCCTGTTTCAGCACGTCCAGCGCCTGCCCGCGCTGCTGGAGGACATGCTCGAGCAGGAGAAGGACGCGCAGATCGTCTGCGTGTGCGCAAGCGAGCGCCCGCGCGATCAGGAGGGCTCCTACATGCCCGTGTTCACCGCGGGCGTGGCCTTCGCGCGCTCCATCGCGGCCGCGCTGCGCGCGCCGCTGTTTTTCACCAGCCACCAGCAGGGGCATGTGCGCGCAGCGATGGAGCACGCGGGCGAGCTGGGGCCGGAGTTCATCGCCGTGCACCTCTCCGGGGGCACGACGGAGGTCCTGCGCGTCGGAGCGGGGCTGAAGATCGAGCTGCTGGGCGGCTCGAGCGACCTGCACGCGGGCCAGTTGGTCGATCGCGTAGGCGTGCGCATGGCGCTCCCGTTCCCGGCGGGCCCGGCGCTGGAGGCGCTCGCGCGGCGGGGGAGCGCGCGCGGCGCGTTTCCGCTGTCCCATCGGGGGGAGGAGGTATCCTTCTCCGGCGCGGAGGCGCAGGCCATGCGCATGCTGGAGGCGGGAGAGCGGCCGGAGGACGTGGCTGCGGAGGTCTATTCGTACATCGCCCGCGCGCTGGCGCATCTGCTCAGTCGCGCGTATCGAAAGACGCGATTGGAGACGGCGCTCGTCTCCGGGGGCGTGGCGTCCTCGGCGCTTCTGCGCGAGCTTCTGCCCGCGCGGCTGGACAGGCTGTCCTGTCCGCTGCGCGTGCGCTGGGGCCGGCCGGAGCTGTCCGGCGACAACGCCTGCGGCGTGGCGCTGATCGGTTGGGAGGAATTTACGCATGGCAAACATCATTGACGGCAAGGCGACGGCGGCGCAGATCCGCGCCGAACTCAAAACGCGGGCGGAGGCGCTGCGCCGGGACGGCGTGGTGCCCTGTCTGGCGGTGCTGCTCGCGGGGGACGACCCCGCCAGCAAGATCTATGTGCGCAACAAAAAGCGCGCCTGCGAGGAGATCGGCATCGAATCGCGCGAATTGTTGTTTCCCGCAGACGTGACGGAGGAGGCGCTCATCGCCGAGATCGACGCGCTCAATCAGGACCCGACGGTGGACGCGATGCTTGTGCAGCTCCCGCTGCCCAAGCACATCGACGAGGCGCGGGTGCTTGCGCGCATCGCCCCGGAAAAGGACGCGGACGGCTTCCATGTGGTCAACGCCGGACGGCTGTTCACGGGGCAGAGCTCCGTCCTGCCCTGCACGCCCGCGGGCTGCATGGAGCTTCTGCGGCGCGCGGGGGAGACGTTCACCGGAAAGCACGCGGTGGTCGTCGGCCGCTCGAACATCGTCGGAAAGCCGATGGCGATGCTGCTTCTCAATGAGCACTGCACCGTCACCATATGCCATTCGCGCACGAAGGACCTCGCCCGCTTCACGCGGGACGCGGACATACTCGTCGCCGCGGTCGGCCGCCCGGGCATGATCACGGGCGAGATGATCAAGCCCGGCGCCATGGTCATCGACGTGGGCATCAACCGCCTCGAGAGCGGCAAGCTCATGGGCGATGTGGACTTTGAAAGCGCGCGCGAGGTCGCGGGCGCGATCACGCCCGTGCCCGGCGGCGTGGGCCCGATGACCATCGCCATGCTCATGCAAAACGCCATACTCGCGGCGGAAAAGCGCCATGGATGACAAGTGGGCGCTGTCGGTCACGGAGCTGAACGAGTATGTGCGCAGAAAGCTGGCGGGCGACCCCGTGCTGCGCGCGGTGACGGTGCGCGGCGAGGTATCCGGCTTCAAGCGGCACGTCAGCGGCCACTGCTACTTCGCCCTCAAGGACGAGACCTCCCGCGTGCAGTGCGCGCTGTTTCGTCAGCACGCGGCGCTTGTGCGCTTTCCCATCGAGGACGGCATGCGCGTGACGGTCACGGGCTCCGCGTCCGTCTACGTCCAGAGCGGCAGCTATCAGCTCTATGTAAACAGCGTCAAGCCCGAGGGCGCGGGCGACCTCTACCTGCGCTTTGAGGCGCTGAAGAAGAAGCTCTCGCAGGAGGGGCTCTTCGATCCCGCGCGCAAGCGCGCGCTGACGCTGCTTCCCAAGTGCATCGGCGTCGCCACATCGCGCACGGGCGCGGTCATCCGCGACATCATCCGCGTCGCAAAGCGGCGCGACCCGAACGTGGGCGTGCTGCTCGCGCCGTGCGCCGTGCAGGGCGCGACCGCCGCGGAGGAGATCGTCCGCGCGATCGAGGCGCTCAACGCCGACGGTCGGCCGGACGTGCTGCTCGTCGGGCGCGGCGGCGGCTCCATGGAGGACCTGTGGCCGTTTAACGAGGAGGCCGTGGCGCGCGCCATTGCCGCCTCGCGCATCCCGGTGATCTCCTGCGTGGGACACGAGACGGACTTTACCATTGCGGACTTCGTCGCGGACGCGCGCGCGTCCACGCCCTCGAACGCGGCGGAGCTGGCCGTGCCGGTGGTGGCGGAGCTTTCGCAGTCCATAGACGCGCTTGCCCGCGCGCTGTGTGCGGCGCTCAGGCGCGCGCAGGCGCTTCGCCACGCGCGGCTGGACGCGCTGGGGCGCTCTGCGGCGCTCGCGCTGCCCCGGCGCATGCTCATCGAGCGGCGCGAGGTCGCGCTCACGGCGCTGGATGAGCGCATGCGCAGGGCGCTTCCGCAACGGCTGGACGCGCTCGGGAGGCGGCTGGCGCTGGCCGGGCGCGCGCTCACGGCGCTCGACCCCGAGGGCGTGGTCCGGCGCGGCTACGCCGTGGTCTACCGGGGCGATGCCTGCGCGATGGACGCGCGCTCCCTGCGCGCGGGGGACAAGCTGAGATTGCACATGCGCGACGGAGACGTCGGCGCGGAGGTGACGGATGGAAAACTTCACGTTTGAATCGGGGATGGAGGAACTGGAAAAACTGGTGCGCGAGCTCGAGAGCGGCGAGATGCCCTTGGAGGAGTCGTTTCAGGCGTTCGAGCGCGGCATGGCGCTCAAGGCGCGGCTTCAAAAGTTGCTGGAGGAGGGCGACCGACGCATTCGCGTGCTGACCGGGGACGGCGAGGAGCCGCTGGAGGGGGAACAGCCATGACTGCCCTGAACGAGTACGCCGCGCGCGTGGAGGCGCGGCTTGAACAGCTCCTGCCCGGCGGCGCGCCGGTGGTCAACGAGGCCATGCGCTACAGCGTGATGGCCGGGGGAAAGCGCCTGCGCCCGTCGATGCTCCTGGCCGCGGCGGACATGCTCGGCGGCGCGGAGGAGGCGCTGGAGTTTGCATGCGCGGTGGAGATGATCCACACCTATTCGCTCGTGCACGACGACCTGCCCGGCATGGACGACGATACGCTGCGCCGCGGCCGCCCGACCAACCACGTCGTATTCGGCGTCGGTCAGGCGATCCTCGCGGGAGACGGCCTGCTCAACACGGCGTTCGAGGTCATGCTCGAGGCCTCGCTCGCGCGGCCCGAGCGCGCGCGGCCGTGCCTCGAGGCCGTCGCGGAGATCGCCCGCGGCGCGGGCGCGCGCGGCATGATCCTCGGCCAGTGCCTGGACCTGGACAGCGAGAAAAACGGCGTGCCCGAGGCCGATCGCGCAGACATGCTCGAGCGCATACAGCGCGGCAAGACCGCATGCATGTTCATCTACCCCCTGCGCGCGGCCTGTCGGCTGTGCGGCGCGGACGCACAGGCGCTGCATGCGCTCAGCGAGTACGGCGAGGCGTTCGGGCTCCTGTTTCAGGCGACGGACGACCTTCTGGACGTGTCCGGCGACGCGGCCGTGGTGGGCAAGACGCTGGGCAAGGACGCAAAGAGCGGCAAGCTGACCTGCATATCGGTCTACGGCGCGCAGGACACGCGCCTGCGCGTGGAGCGCGAGCACGCGCGCGCGCTCGGGGCGCTTTCCGCCTTCGGGGAGCGCGCGGCGTTCTTCCGGGAATTGGTCGATTCGATGGTCGGCCGCACGAAATAGGGTGTACGAATGCTCAATCAGATCAAAGGACCGGCAGATTTGAAGCGCCTGTCCATCCGCGAGATGGAGGCGCTGGCCGGAGAGATACGCGAGGAGATCGTCGGCACGGTGGCGCGCCACGGCGGGCACCTTTCCTCCAACCTCGGCGCGGTGGAGCTCACGCTCGCGCTGCACTACGTCTTTG
>DXVG01000076.1 GCA_019409045.1 Clostridiales bacterium
CCCTCTCCCTTCCCCGCCGGTCAGCGCATGTGCTTTTGCAGTATGCGCAGAAGCTCGCGCATGTCCAGCGGCTTGGCGATGTGCGCGTTCATGCCGCTTTCAAGGCAGGTCTTCACATCCTCGGAAAACGCGTCCGCGGTCATGGCGATGATGGGCACGTTCGCGTCGGGGCGGCCGCTTTCGCGGATGGCGCGCGTGGCCTCGTAGCCGTTCATCACCGGCATGCGCAGATCCATCAGCACCGCGTCGTATGTGCCGGGCGCTTCGGCCTTGAACTTCTCCACGCAGACCGCGCCGTCTTCCGCCCGATCGACCGCAAAGCCGACGGCGCCCAGAAGCTCGCAGGCGATCTCCCAGTTGAGGTCGTTGTCCTCGGCGACGAGCAGGCGCCTTCCGGTAAAGTCCGCAGCCCCGCCCTCGTCGGAGGGCTCCGCCGCCTTCGCCTCGCCGCCCGCGTAGGGGGCCAGGCCGTAGTAGAGCGTGGACTGGAACAGGGGCTTGGAGATGAAGCCGCTGATGCCCGCCTGCCTGGCCTCCGACTCTATGTTGCTCCAGTCGTAGGCGGAGATGAGCAGTATGGGCACGTCGTTGCCGATGCGCTCGCGCAAGAGCCGCGCCGTCTCGATGCCGTCGATGTCGGGCATCTGCCAGTCGATGAGCACGATGTGGTAGTCGCGCCCCTCCTGATGGCGCTTCACGGCCATTTCCACGGCCTGTTCGCCGCCGGTCGCCCACTCCGCGCGCACGCCGATGTCCTGGAGGGTGTCCGCCGCGCTCTTGCACAGCGCCTCGTCGTCGTCCACCACGAGCATGTCCCATGCGGGCAGGCGCATGTCCGCCTGATCCGCGTGGGCGCGCTCGAAATCAAGCGTGACGTGGAACTCGCTGCCCTGGTCGAGCTTGCTTTGCACCTCAATGGTGCCGTGCATGGCGTCCACGATGTAGCGCGTGATGGCCATGCCAAGGCCCGTGCCTTCCATCTTTTTGACGCGGGTGCTGTCCTCGCGCACGAAGGAATCGAATATCCGCTTCTGGAACTCCTCGGACATGCCGATGCCCGTATCGCGCACGCGGAAGTGCGTGCGCACATGCTCCGCGCCCAGAGGCGAGTCCTCCTGCTCCACGGTGAGCGTGATGGTGCCGCCCTCGGGCGTGAACTTGAGCGCGTTGGAGAGGAGGTTGAGCAGCACCTGATTGAGCCGCACGCCGTCGGAGCAGACCCACTCGGTCTGTATGTTGCGGATGAACACGTCGAACTTCTGCTTGCGCGAACTCACCTGCGGCTGTATGATGCTCACGATGCTCTCCGCCGTCTCCTGGAGGCTGATCGCCTCCATGCTCAGCGTCATCTTGCCGCTCTCGATCTTGGACATGTCCAGCACGTCGTTGATCAGCCCCAGCAGGTGCCGGCTGGAAAGGGATATCTTGCGCAGGCAGTCGCGCACCTGCTCCGGCTTGTCTATGTTGGCCGCGGCAATGGCCGTCATGCCCACGATGGCGTTCATCGGCGTGCGTATGTCGTGGCTCATGTTGGAGAGGAACTCGCTCTTTGCAAGGTTCGCGTGCTCGGCCTGGCGCTGCGCCTCCTCCACGGCGCGAAGCTGCTGCCGGGAGATGCGGAAGTAGCCGTAGAACACCGCCAGCATGGCGATCAGCAAAATCGCGCAGCCGGCCAGCGCGGTGTACATCCTCTGCGTGCCCAGGTTGCTGACGGCCTCGTCGAGCAGCCCGTGCGGCATGATGGTGATCAGGTACCAGTCCGAATTGGGCAGCGCCGAACAGTACACATGGCGCTGCTGCCCGTCCACGGACACCACCAGCGAGGCGTCCGAGCCGGTGGCGATCGCGTTCTCGATCTGCTCGACCGACTGCTCCGTATATTGCTCCGCGGTGGCGTGCTCGCGCAGCCAGGAGAAGTAATTGTCCCCCTGCGCGTCCGAGTTGCGCACGACGAACGTGCCGTCCTTTTCCACGATGTGCGAAAACACGAGCGTCTGGTCCGTGTCCAGCGAAAGCGCAGAGTTGAGCCGCTCGATGGGCACGCCTGCGACCAGCGCCGTGCAGTGCCCGCCCCCGCTCAGGGGGTAGCCCTCGGAGGTCGGATAGCCGACCGACACGCCGTAGAGCAGCAGCAGTTCCCCGTCGGCCGCCCGGCCGGCGAGCACCTTGCGCTCATTTTTGTTCATGGACTCCAGGAAGCCCTCCGGGTCGATGACGGAGACCTCGCCGCCGTAGAACACCTCTGCCTTGCCCTGCGTGTCGTACAGCGCGAGATAGCAGAAATCGCGGGAGAGGCCGTTGAGCGTCATCTCCTCGACAAATTCCTGCGAATACTCGGAGATGGACTCGGGCGGTGTCCGGGTCACGATGCCGTCCACCTGCGTAAGCTGCATGGTCGCCATCGAGGAAAAGTGGCGCTTGAGCTGGAGGTTGACCTCCTCCATGTAGATGTTGACCACCTCGTTGATGGTGGCGTCGCTCTCGCGCACCATGTAGTTGGTGATCCAACTGAACACGCCCACGCATATCAGCAGGAGCGCGATGAGGCTTATGAGCAAAAAGCGCCTTATTCTCGTTTTCATCGCGGCGTCTCTCCGTTTCCGAGGCTCAGATGCTCTGCGCACGCGGAAAGCGGCGACGCGACGGGGCGCGCCGCCCTTCCGAGCGGTCTATATTACGCATATTATAACGCATTTTTTCCAAGAACGCAAGCAGCGCGTCCGCATGACGGGCTTGCAGACGCGCATTTTGGAGATCGAGCCCCGCGCTTCGGGCTTCAGGCGCGCCCCATGGCCTCGTCCAGCGCGGTTGCGACCACCAGCAGTATGCCGGTGCAGTCGTGCGGCGGCTTCTGCGTGTAGACGGGCCTGAGCTCGGAGCAGTCCAATCCGCCAAGCTCGGCGCGGACGCGCTCCAGAAAGGGCCGCACGATCTCCTGCTTGAGCGGCGTGCATTTCTCCGCGCGGCCCGCGTACTGCATCGAGAGCACCATCAGCGCGCCGGTCACCGCGCCGCACACGCTGCCGATGCCCATGCCGCCGCCGAAGGCCGCGCTCACGCGCAGGTCCTCCTCGCGCATGCCCAGGCCGTAGGCGATGTTCGCGCCACGCAGTATCCGCTCACAGCAATTCAGGTTCACGCCGCCGTATCGCTCGCGCTCCTCCGGCGTGTAATGCTCCGCCTTGCCGAAGTTGTTTTCAATCATTTCCCGCAAAGGTCCGCGCATGCCCGTTCCCCTCCTCTTCCGCCGCGGCGCGCCGGGCGTGCCCGCGAGCGCAACGGCGATGAACGCATATTATGATAGCACATATCCCGCGATAAATCCATCCCCCCGTCGGCGAAGGGGCAGAAAAAAAGCGCCGGGCCGACGGCCGCGGCGCAAAGGGACGCACGGTTATTCCAGCGTAAACTCCATGGACACCGACGCGTCAACGCTCACCAGCGCCGCCTGCACCTGCGTGCCCGCGGCCCCGTCGGCGGCCGAGGCCTCCATCGTCACGGCGTTGCGCATGCTGTCGTAGGTGTAGGAGCCACCCTCGGAGATGCTCTCGATGGAGGAGATCTGCATGCCCGCGGCCTCGGCGAGCACCTCGGCCTTGCGCCGGGCGTCCTCCACGGCGAGCACCATGGCCTGATCGCGCGCCTGCGTGTCGTCCTGCAATGTGAACTGCACGCCGCCGAGCGTGTTCGCGCCCGCGGCAAAGGCCGCGTCGATGAGCGCACCGACGCCGTCGATGTTCGGCGTGCGCACGCTGAGCGAATTGTAGGCGGTGTAGCCGACGATGACCTCCGTGCCGTCGGTGTAGTCGTAATTTGCGTAGATGCTGATCGAATCGGTATTCAGCTCCGATTCCTCGGCGCCCGCGTCCAGCAGCGCCTGTCGGACGGCGGCGATCTTGTTGTTGACGGCGGACTGCGCCTCGAGCACGTCCGTGGCGGCCTCGCGCACGCCGATGCTGATGATGGCAAGGTCGCTCTTGACCTGCACGACTCCGGACCCGGTCACGCTAAGGCTCGTCCCGTCGGCCAGCGCAGTGCACATACCAAGCGCGAGCAGCGCCACGCACAGGAGCATCGCAAGCAGTTTCCTCATAAGTAAATCGCCTCCCTGTCTACAGATTTCGCATTGTATTGGATCGAACAGGCGTCGCTATAGAAGCGTGCGGGGCGCGCCCCCACGCCGCCTGTCTATGCGCATGGATGGAATGGGAAGCGGCGCGCGAAACTGCGCCTGCGCGCCGCATATTGCCGCCTAATCGTGTCTGCGGTGGCGGTTGATCAGCATCACGCCGACCCACACGACCGCAACCAGCGCGATCGCAATGCCCGCGTAGGGCGCGATGACGGCCAGGGACACGCCCATGTCCCGGAAGAACGCGCCGATGGCGTTGAGCGAGCGCGACAGGCCCTCCTGCGCCGTGCCGCCGGTGCGGCCGGTCCCGCCGGTGATGGCGGTCGCCTCGAGCCGCGCGCCCTCGTAGAGCACGATGTCCACGCGCGCATACTTGAGCTGGCTGTCGAAGTTGCGCAGCTTGCCCTCCAGGACGTCGATCTGCTCGTAGACCTCGTCGAGCTGCGCGTCGAGCGATTGCAGCTCCTGCGCGTCCGCGGCGGTGGCGATCAGCTCGTTGAGGCGGTCCCTTTCGAGGCGGAGCGTTTCCAGTCGGCCCTGCGCGTCGTAATAGTTGGTGGATATGTCCTGGCTGCTGACGGACTGGTAGGTCACCTCGGCCACGAAATCCAGCGCCTTGAGGAACGCATCCAGCTCGTCTGCGGGCACGTCCACCGCCAGCGTCGCGCTGCGCGTGGAATCGCGCGTATTGAGCGTGTCGGTGACGATGTTTCCGTTGTACTCCTCCACCAAGTCGCGGATGGACTGATGGGCGACGTCGAAGTTCTCGCTGTAGAGCTCGCGCACGGCGCTGCGCACGAACATGCCCGTCGCGCTCTCCTCCTGCGCCGCCTGCTCCGCGTCCGAGGCGATGATGGAGCTCGGCTCGGCCGAAGCATCCCCCGCGTCCGAAGCGATCATGGAGGTCGGCTCGGTCGAGGCACTTCCCGCGTCCGAAGCGGTCGCGCCGTCGGATTCGATCTGCGCGTGGCGGGCCTGCGCGATCTCCTCGGAGGCGTCCAGGCTCTCCGGCGCAATATCGTAAAACTCGGCTCTCGGGGCGCTGGTGGCGATATGTACGTCTGTGGTGGGCGCGACCTGCCCGTCAAAGTCCAGAACGCCCGTGGCGCGGAACACCGCCGTGGTGCCCGCCAGCAGCACGAACGCCGCCGCGACCGTCGAGAGCACGCGATAGACCGTCCGGCCCCTGCGCCGCTTGGATTCGGCCTTGACGGCGGCGCGCCAACTCGCCTGCGCCGCGATGGGCACGCGCAGGTCGTCATCCAAATGCGACAGCGCCTCGCGGATCACCTCGGCGCTCGCCAGTTCGTCTGCACACGCGGAGCACTCCCGCGCGTGGGCGAGAAGCGCTTCGCGCTCCGCCGGCGAAAGCTCGTTGTCCAGATATGCATCCAGCAGCTCTCGAAACTCCCGGCATTGCATGCGCGCACCCTCCTTTCCCTCTTTGTCTGTTTAGACGTCTGTGCGTTCAAAAAGTTCCATCTGTTCCGAAAGAATTTCGCGCAGGCGCGCCCGCCCGCGGCTGATGCGGGACTTGATGGTGCCCACGTTGGTGCCGAGTATGTCGGCGATCTCATCGTAGGGGCGGCTCTGTATGTCGCGCAGCACGACGGCGGCGCGCATGTCCTCCGGCAGAAGCGCGATCGCCCGCTCGATGGCGCGGCGCTGCTCGACGCGCATGGCGTGGTGCTCGGGCGTATCCATCTCGTCCGCGGGCGACCACCCGGCTTCGATGCGCTCATCCAGCGACGTGTACTTGCGCCGCTTGCTCCTGCGCAGCTCGTCCAGACAGGTGTTCATGGTGATGCGGTAGACCCACGTCGAAAAGGAGGACTGGCCCTTGAAGCCGGAGATGGAGCGGTACACGCGCAGCATCGCCTCCTGCAGGCAGTCCTGCGCGTCCTCGCGGTGCGCGCACATGCGCAGCGCGACGGCGTACATGCGGCTCTCGTGCGCGGCCATGAGCTCGGAAAAGGCCTGAGCGTCGCCCTTGACGGCGCGGTCGATCAGGGCCCTCTCATCCATCTGCACGCGAACACCTCCTCTTGCAACCCTATTATACACGAAAATCGAATTTTTGCCTAGGGGTTGATTTTGTCGCACCGGTGATGTATAATAAGCTCTGTGACCGCGCCGGTGTGATGGAATGGCAGACGTGACGGACTCAAAATCCGTTGGTGGCGACACCGTGTGGGTTCAAGTCCCACCACCGGCACCAAAATCCCTACCAGCTTTTTTGATACAAAGCCGGTAGGGACTTTTTTGCCCTTTGGGGATTTCACTGGGCTTGTGTCTGCTTTGTCGAATTGTTATACGGAATCAGCAAAGTATTGGTTCAACATATTTGCAGGCTTAAACGCGCGCTGGTTTGTCCTCTCTATTTGCGCACATCCTACATTTGTTGATTGCCATATGCGCTTTCCCCTCCCCGTCACCCCCAGCCTCGTCACTTCGTTGCGCGCCCTGCCCGTCTTTTTCGCGGCGTCATCCAGTGCCTGCAACATGTCGCGCGGTATCCGCATGGATACCACGGTGGACGCAGCCGTATATTTCCGCGGCGGTATTTGAAGTTTTGTGGGTATTTTTCTTTTTCAATGTATTTCCACACTCTTTTACTCAAGTGTAATACAAATTCAGAATTGCCCCCACTATCGCCGCTTTCCGTTCATGCTGCGATTCATGGAAAATCATGCATTGGGTCGCATTTTGCCCGCTTTGCAAATATGCTATAACCATCAACATCTTTGGATGCTTTTCTAACTGGAGAGATTGGGACGCTGGAGCTTATTCAGGTCTCGGGAACGACTTCAACTTCTTTTGTCGGTTTGTTTGTCCATGCGCTGCATGAGCTGTTGGAAAACAGCCGGTCTGCGCATGGTCTTTTCCCTCCATGATCCGCCGTACCCGCTGCAAGGCGCGCTGGACAAGCTTCTCATTCGTCAGATAGCCGAAGGGGCCCTCCCGTTCCCACCTTCAACGCAGCTTACCTGTGAGAATAAAGCTATTTCCAGTGCTCTAACTGTGAAAGATACAAATCAAACCGATTGCGTCTGGTATCTTCATCTGTGTTATCGGGATTTGGCATATTCGCAACCAGATAATCCAACAGGGCTTCCTTGGATGGATATGCAAATTTCCCATCCGCATAGCACCATTTACAATGGTCCTCGTTATAGCTTCCATCAGGTTCTCGGCTGATCAAACTGTCTTCATTCAATGGCATTCCGCAACACTGACAAACAAGTTGCCGCGGAGAACCCAGAAGCGTATTGATCGACACATCAAAAACTCGTGATAACAGCTTTAATGTATCTGTATTTGGCTGCGTTTCACCGGTTTCCCAGCAACTAACCGCCTGTCTGGTGACTTGCACGCGCTCTGCCAGTTGCTCCTGTGTGAGATTGTTTTTCTCGCGCAGTTTTTTCAAAATATACTGTACTTCCATGCCCGCCTCTCCTGCAAGTATGCTTCTTATTCATTTTCATTATAGCTTCAAATCCGAAGTTTAACAAGCAACTCGCTGTTGCCGCGGAATCGTGGGCGGCTATCTATCCAATGGATGCATTGCTTTCACACACACGAGCATTCTTTGCAAGTTTGCAGCGGCAATTCAGGGAAAATGGCGATGCATAAACCGGGCGGGAACGAAAACGCCCCCGCCCGGCGATGTTGTGCGGGGCAGGGGC
>DXVG01000077.1 GCA_019409045.1 Clostridiales bacterium
AAGTGATTTTTGCTTCCTGCGTCAGCTTCGCCTGCAAACTGCGGTCACTTACGTCTATGTAAGCTCCCTTGTTTGCAAGCTCGCTTCCTTGTCTTGCGGGCTTTCTCAACGCCCTGGCAGTCTGTTGACTTTGTCAACATCCTGCTGCGCTCCCGCTGTTTGCGGGAGCGCCTTTTTGCCCGTCGGGCGAGTACAAACCGCCACATATGTACGCGCAGCAAATACATTTGTCCGCTGTAGAGCAATTTTATCCCACATTTCCTCGAAAAAGGCTTGCACCGCAGGGAAAATGCCTGTATAATCATTGACAATGACCGAAAAAAAGAGGAGGCGGGTTTATGCAGCGCGTATACAATTTTTCTGCGGGCCCCGGAGCCATGCCGGAGGAGGCGCTTCAGACGGCGGCGCGGGAAATGCTCTGCTACGGGGAGAGCGGCATGTCCGTCATGGAGATGAGCCACCGCTCCAAGGCCTATCAGGCGATCTTTGACCAGACCGAGGCGCTGGTGCGGGAGCTTATGCACGTCCCGGACGAGTACGCCGTGCTGTTTTTGCAGGGCGGCGCGACCGGGCAGTTCGCGGCGATCCCCATGAACCTGATGACCGGCTCCGGCAAGGCCGATTACATCGACACGGGCTCCTTCGCCCACGGCGCGATGGTGGAGGCGGGCAAGTACGGCAAGGCGCGCTGCGTGGCCTCCTCGCGCGAGGAGGGCTATGTGCGCATACCCGAGGTGGACGCCTCCGCGTTCGACCCGGAGGCGGACTACGCCTACATCACCACCAACAACACCATCTACGGCACGAGGTATCCCTCCCTTCCGGACACGGGCAGCGTGCCGCTGGTGGCGGACATGTCCTCGAACATACTCTCCGAGCCGTACAATGTGAGCGACTTCGGCCTCATATTCGCCGGCGCGCAGAAGAACATCGGCCCGGCGGGCTTCGCGCTGGTGATCGTGCGGCGCGATCTGATGGGCCGCGCCATGCCCATCACGCCCAAGGTGCTGGACTATCAGAAGATGGCCGACGCGGGCAGCATGCTCAACACGCCCCCGACCTACGCCATCTACATGGCGGGGCTGTGCATGAAGTGGCTCAAGGCGCAGGGCGGCGTCGAGGGCATCGAAAAGGTCAACTGCGAAAAGGCGGCGCTTCTGTACGACTATATCGACCAGAGCGCGCTGTTCAAGGGCGTGGCCGACCCGGCCTGCCGCTCGAGGATGAACGTCACCTTCCGCACCGGCGACGAGGCGCTGGACGCCGAGTTTGTCAAGGCGGCCACGGCGGCGGGGCTGGTCAACCTCAAGGGCCACCGCTCGGCGGGCGGCATGCGCGCCAGCATCTACAACGCCATGCCCGTCGAGGGCGTGCGCGCGCTGGTGGAGTTTATGAAAAAATTTGAAATGGAGCATCGGTAAATATGTATTCTGTCAAGACGCTCAACGCCATATCGCCGGTCTACGAGACCGTGCTGGAGATGCAGGAATACGCCTTCGACGCCTACAGCGAGCGCCCGGACGCCATCATGGTGCGCTCGGCGAACATGCACGATATGCAGATCCCCGAAAGCGTGATGTGCGTGGCGCGCGCGGGCGCGGGCGTGAACAACATACCGCTTGAGGCGATGGCCGAGCGCGGCATCGTGGTGTTCAACTCGCCCGGCGCGAACGCCAACGCCGTCAAAGAGCTCGCCATCACCGCGATGCTCCTTGCCTCGCGCAAGGTCGTCGGCGGCATCGAGTGGCTCAAGACGCTCAAGGGCGAGGGCGACCAAGTGGAAAAGCTGGTGGAAAAGGGCAAGAGCAAATTCGTCGGCCCGGAGCTGATGGGCAAGACGCTGGGCGTGATCGGCCTGGGCGCCATAGGCGTGCTGGTGGCCAACGCGGGCGTGGCGCTGGGCATGAACGTGCTGGGCTACGACCCCTACATCTCCGTGGACCACGCGTGGCGGCTCTCGCGCTCCGTGCAGCACAGCACGGCGCTGGACGAGGTGCTCACCCACAGCGATTACATCAGCCTGCATGTGCCGCTCATGGACGCCACGCGCGGCATGATCGACGCGCAGGCGCTTGGCAAGATGAAGCCCAGCGCGGCGCTTATCAACCTCTCGCGCGGCGGGCTGGTGGACGCGCGCGCGGTGCTGGACGCGCTGAGCACGGGGCTTCTGCGCGCCTACGTCACCGATTTCCCGTCGGATGAGCTCATCGGCGCGGAGGGCGTGATCTGCATACCGCATCTGGGCGCGTCCACGCCCGAGAGCGAGGACAACTGCGTGCGCATGGTCGCCCGGCAGGTGGACGAGTACCTGCGCTGGGGCTCGATCACCAATTCCGTGAACTACCCGGATTGCCCGCTGGGCCGCTGCACGGAGCCGCGCATTGCGATGCTGCACAAGAACGTGCCCAACGTCATCGGCTCGGTCACGCAGCTCATCGCCGCCGAGGACCTCAACATCGACAACATGATCAACAAATCCCGCGGCGCCTATGCCTACACCGTGGTCGAGCTCGACCAGAAGCCCAGCGACGCACTGATGGAGCGGCTGGCCGCGCTGGATACGACCTACCGCGTGCGGCTGATACTGCCCTGAGGGCGAGCTGCGCGGGCATCACGCGGGCCGCGTGCGCGCGGCCCCGCTTTTTGGAGGGGACAAATCATGAAAAATACCGACATCGCGCTCTCCACGGGCGAGATACTGCTTCCCCAGCACGGCCTGAACTACGAAAAGTGGGCCGTGGTCGCCTGCGACCAGTTCACCGCCGAGCCGGAGTACTGGCGGAACGTGGAGGCGTTCGTGGGCGACGCGCCCTCTTCGCTGCGCATCATACTGCCGGAGGCCTATCTGGAGGAGGGCTCCAGGCGCGCGCGGGAGATACACGGCGCCATGCGCGTGTACCTCGCGGGCGCGGTGCGCGTGGCCGTGCCCGACGGCTTCGTGCTCGTCGAGCGGCAGACCTCCTGCGGCCCCCGCCCCGGCCTGCTGGCGTGCGTGGACCTTGAAAAGTACGACTTCTCCGCGGGCAGCAAGAGCCTCATCCGCGCGACTGAGGGCACCGTGCCCGAGCGCGTGCCGCCCAGGGCGCAGATCCGCGCGGGCGCGCCGCTGGAATGCCCGCATGTGATGATGCTCATCGACGACCCGGACTGCACCGTCATCGAGCCCGCGCTGGCCGACCCCGGCCGCGAACTGTACGACTTCGACCTGATGATGGGCGGCGGCCATGTGCGCGGCTGGGCGCTGGAGAACGGCCGCGCGCTGCGCGTATTCGAGGCGATGGACCGCCTGCGCGAAAACTGCGACGGCCTTCTGTACGCCGTGGGCGACGGCAACCACTCGCTCGCCGCGGCCAAGCAGTGCTGGGAGAACGTCAAGGGCGGCCTCTCGGCGGCGGAGTTCGATTCCTGCCCGGAGCGCTACGCGCTGGTGGAGCTTGTAAACCTCCACTGCCCGGCGCTGCGCTTTGAGCCGATTCACCGCGTCCTGACGCATGTGGACACGGCCGACGTTGTCGAGCGCGTGCGCAGGTCGCGCGCCTTCCGGCAGGGCGGTGAGGACGTGCGCGTGCTCTTCCCCGGCGGTGAGAAGGGCTACTTCACCAAGGGCCACCCGGTCGGCCCGCTGCAGGACTTCCTCGACCGCTACCTCGCCGACCATCCCGAGGCGAAGATCGACTACATCCACGGCGAGGACGCGCTGCGCGGCCTGATAAAGCGCGGGGACGCGGTGGGCTTCATGCCGCGCGCGTTTGACAAGTCGGAGCTGTTTGGCTACATCCGCGAGCACGGCGCGCTGCCGCGCAAGACGTTCTCCATGGGCGAGGCGCGCGACAAGCGGTACTATCTGGAGATGCGGAGGATCGGCCGGTGAAGCACCGCGTCTTCATCGTCGAGGACGATCCCGTCATCGCGCGGGAGGTGCGGCGGCATCTGGAGACCTGGGGCTTCGAGGCGCGCGTGATCTCGGACTTTCAGCGCGTGCTTCAGGAGTTTGTCGCCTTTGACCCGCACATCGTGCTCATGGACATATCGCTGCCGTTCTTCAACGGCTACCACTGGTGCCGCGAGATACGCAAAAACTCCCGCGTCCCGGTGATCTTCATCTCCTCGGCGTCGGAGAACATGAACATCGTCATGGCGATGGACATGGGCGGCGACGATTTCATCGCCAAGCCGTTCTCGCTGGACGTGCTCACCGCGAAGGTGCAGGCGGTGCTGCGCCGCGCCTACGAGTTTTCCGGCGCGTCGGCGCTGCTGGAGTACGGGGGCGTGGTGCTCAACCTGGGCGACGCGTCGCTCACCTACGCCGAAAAGCGGCTGGAGCTGACCAGAAACGACTTTCGCATCCTCCAGACGCTGATGGAGCGCCCCGGGCAGATCGTGTCGCGCGAGACGATCATGCTGCGGCTCTGGGAGACGGATTCCTTCGTGGACGACAACACGCTCACCGTGTGCATGGCGCGCCTGCGCAAGAAGCTGGAGAGCGTCGGCCTGACGGACTTCATACGCACGCGCAAGGGTGCGGGGTACCAGGTGGGCGAACCCTGAAGCCAGAGCGTCGATAAAGCCCCCAAACGCAAAAATCACTTCCGAAAGAGAAGAAGCAGAAGTGATTTTTGCTTCCTGCGTCAGCTTCGCCTGCAAACTGCGGTCACTTACGTCTATGTAAGAAACCTTGTTTGCAGGCTCGCTTCCTTGTCTTGCGGGCCTTCTCAACGCTCTTGCAGCCTCAACATACAAAGCGGGCGCGCCGCTCCAATCCAGAGCGGCGCGCCCGCCGTTTCTTGTAGTTTCAGTCCCTGTCCTTGAGCAGATACCTCTGCGCGCGGCGCAGTATCCTGCGGTCCTGCTCGTAGGTGAGCCGCTCCATGGCGGAAGTGACTTCCACCCACTCCGCAACGGCCACCTCGCCCTCCTGCGCCACCGGCTGCTGGTTCTCCGCCACGCCCAGGAAGAACACCACCAGCTTTTCCACGTCCGGCCGGGCCATGTAGCGGTTTTCGGCGCGGAAGCGCGTGTCCACGCGCACGCGCACGCCCGTCTCCTCGAGGATCTCGCGCTCGGCGGTCTGCCGCTCGCTCTCGCCCGGCTCCACATGGCCCTTGGGGAAGGAGATGTGGCGGCCGTGCTCGTGCCGGATCAGCAAAACGTGCCATGCGTCGTCGATCCGGCTGAAGACCACGGCGCCGCAGGATTTTTCATGTCGCATGGGTATCCTCGCCCCTCTGCATGTATCTTTATATTGTTCTCTATTATATCGCATGAATGTAAAATTGTCGCTGCGGCGAACAAAAATGCGCGTGACGGAATGCACAAATTTCCTCCCGCGAAATTCGCCCCGCCCGCCCAAAAAGAAATTCGCGGCGAAGGCGCATGCCTCCGCCGCGCGGTTTTTTCTCAGCGCCTGGGCGAGAGCTTTTCCATGCCGCCCATATACGCTCGAAGCGCCTCGGGAATGATCACGCTGCCGTCGGGCTGCTGGAACTGCTCGACGATGGCGGGCATCAGGCGGCTGGTGGCAAGGCCCGAGCCGTTGAGCGTGTGTACGAACTCCAGCTTCTTTGTCTCGCTGCGGCGGAAGCGAATATTTCCGCGCCGCGCCTGATAGTCGTGGGCGTTGGACACGGAGGAGCACTCCTTGTACTCGTTCATGCTGGGGATCCACAGCTCGATGTCGTAGGTCGTGGCCATGGACGCGGAGCAGTCGCCCGCGGCCAGCTTGGACAGGCGGAAGTGCAGCCCCAGCCCCTCCACGAGGCGGCAGGCCTTGCCGATGAGCTCCTGAAGCATCGCGTCGCTGTCCTCGGGCCGCGTGTAGCCGAACATCTCCACCTTGTTGAACTGGTGGCCGCGGATCATGCCGCGCTCGCTGGCGCGGTATGCGCCCGCCTCGCGCCGGTAGCAGGGCGTGTAGGCAAACAGCCGCTTGGGAAGCTCCTCCTCGGAGAGGATCTCGCCGCGGTAGAGGTTGATCAGCGCCGTCTCCGCGGTCGGCAGAAGGAAGCGGAAGCCCTCCTCGGTCAGCCGGTACACGTCCTCCTCAAACTTGGGGAACTGCCCGGCGGTCAGGCCGCACTCGTAGGTCAGAAGGTGCGGCGGCAGCATGAATGTGTAGCCGTCCTTGAGGTGTTCGCTGATGAAGTAGTTCAAAAGCGCCCACTCCAGCCGCGCGCCGACGCCTGTGTAGAGCCAGAAGCCGTTGCCGCCCATCTTCACGCCGCGCTCGTAGTCGATCAGCCCGAGGTCCACGCACAGGTCCACATGGTTTTTGATCTCCCAGTCGAACGCGGGTTTTTCGCCCCAGACCTTGACCACCTGATTGTTTTCCTTGCCGCCGGCCACCACGTCCTCCGCGGGCAGGTTGGGAAGCGCGAGCATGAAGCGCTCGATCTTCTCCTCCAGCGCGCTCTGCTCCTCGTCCATCTGCTTTACGCGGTCGGCCATCTCCTTGAGCTGCGCCAGCAGCGGCGCGGCGTCCTTGCCCTGCTTTTTGAGCGCGGGGATCTCCTTGCTCATGCGGTTGCGCTCCGCCTTGAGGGATTCGTTCTCCACAAGCAGCGCCCGGCGACGCGCGTCCCAGTCCAGAAGCTCGCCAAGGTCTAGGTCGCATCCGCGCTTTTGCAGCGCCGCGCGGACAAATTCGGGATTGGAACGGATGAGGTTCAGGTCAAGCATGGTATCCCTCCTAAAAAAATACGCCCCGCCCGATCAACAGGGACGGCGCGCGCGCCGTGGTGCCACCCGTTTTCAAGCTGAAGCTCCTCGTTTGCGCGCTATCGGGCGCACCCGCTCCGCTTTCGCGGGGATGCTCGGGGATGGAGATCGAGCTTTGCGCCTCCGGCTCGCACCCGCCGCCGTCTCTCTTTGCGCGCGACCGCCCGACCGTTCCCGTCGTTGCGATACAACCATTATAAACCGATTTTGAAAATATGCAAGCACGCAGCCGATTTTTAACACACAGCGCAGGAAAGCATGCTATAATGTTGGATGGCGTTTAACGGACGTACCAAAGCGATGGGTGGGGAAAAGCCTATGAGGATCACCGCGCGGGCGCAGGCGAAGATCAACTGGTCGCTGGATGTGTGCGCCGGCCGGGACGACGGCTATCACGAGCTGGATATGCTCATGCAGCGCATAGACCTGTCGGACGTGCTCACATTCGAGCGCGCCCGCTGGCTGTCGCTGACGGTGAACGGGCGTCCGCTGCCGGTGGGCGGGCGCAATCTGGTGTTGCAGGCGGCGCAGGCGCTGAACCAGTACATGGGCAAGCGGCTGGGCGCGCGCATAACGCTGCAAAAGAACATACCCATCCGCGCGGGGCTGGGCGGCGGCAGCGCGGACTGCGCGGCCACGCTCATCGCGCTCAACCGGCTGTGGGAGCTGCGCCTGCCGGTGGACGCGCTTCTGAGCATCGGCCGCACGCTGGGCGCGGACGTGCCCTACTGCATCGCGGGCGGCTTTGCGCGCGTGGGCGGCATGGGCGAGCGCATCCGCGCGCTGGGCGCGGGGGAGAAGTACCCGCTGGTGCTGGTGCATGTGGGCCGCGGGCTCTCCACGGCACAGGTGTTTGCCGAGTACGACCGCATGGGCGCGACGCTGGGGCTGGACAACGAGGCGCTCGCGCGCGCGATCCTCGCCCGCAACTTCGACAGGATGGACGCGCTGTGTGGAAACGCGCTGGAGGCGCCGTCGATGCGCCTGCTGCCGCAGATCGGCGAGGCCCTGCAGGCGCTGCGCGCGCTCGGGGCAAGGACCGCGCGCATGAGCGGCAGCGGCTC
>DXVG01000078.1 GCA_019409045.1 Clostridiales bacterium
GTCTTAAACAGCGCGTATACAGGATTGGCCTCGTCGGGGTATCCCACGTTCACGCTCATGGTCTCCAGCTTGCGGATGGCCATTTCGCGGGTCTGCTCGCTGAGCCAGTCGTTGTCGGCGAGCCGCTCCTTGTAGACCTCCACGAACGCCTCCACCATGGTCCGCACGTCGTCGCGGGCCTCCTCGCCGAAGTAGGTCCTGCCGTAGTAGATACCCACGACCTCGCTGAACGTGTCGGTCGTAAGGTTATAGGCCGCCTCCTCGGGGGGTACGGGCTCGGCGATTCCCGAAATCGCGCGGCCGAACGCGCCCGCCTCCACGCGGAAATCCATGTCGAGATAGACCGCCAGGGCATTGACCGTGTTTACGATCATCCAGTCCTTCATCTCGGAAAAAGTCTCCTCGCAGATCACCTCGTCCAGCGCGGCAAAGTACTCCGGCTCGGTGAGTATGACGGTCTCGGGGACCTCGTCCATCAGGACCTCCAGCCCGGCCGCGAGGTCGAGGACCTCCACCTGCGCGTCCAGCTCCGCGAGGGACACGGGGTTGTAGCTGGCGGTGACGTCGCTGCACTCCTCCGCGGTGAGGGCATAGGCCGCGATGCGCTCGTCAAAGGCCAGCGCCCCGGACGCGATCTTATGCGCCTCCTCCTCGGTCTTGCCCGCCATCACCAGCAGGTTGACCGACATCTCTTTGAAGAGGTCCTGCATCGCGGCGCATGTGGCGTCGTCCAGATAGTAGTCCTTCACGGAGAAGAACAGGCCGGGATGGGCCATATACAGCGCGTTGACGGACGCATCGCCCATGTCCGCCATGCCGCCTAGGCCGAGGGGCACGGGCAGCGCCTCCGCGATCAGCTTCGGCCATTCGCTCCGAAACGCCTCCAGGCTCTCGATGCTCTCGATCCGCTCCAGATAGGGCATGAGCGGCTCCGCGCCCAGCGCGCCGCGCGTCTCACAGTCCGCCGCCAATCGGTAAAACTCGATAAAATCCGTCAGCTCCTCCGGCACGTCCTTCTCGCCGCTGAGCATGGTCTGAAAATCCGCCATCAGCGTTTCCTGCACATCGTCCGCAAGCTGCGAGAACGCATTCACCGTCGAGGCGTCGGAGTGGATTTCGGCCTCCGCCAGCCATTCGGCGTTTATCGCCTCGTAAAAGTCGTCCTTGAGGTCGGGGGCCTGCTCCGCCAGTGCCGCGGAGGCGAGCATGGCGAGCGCCAGCACGAGGCACGCGAACTTTCTGATTTGATACTTCATTCGGATTTTTCTCCTTCTCCTGCCCGCATGCCGCGGGCAGCGTTGCGCCTACATTATAGTCGCTTCGCGCGTATGCGTCAAGTTTCTGCACGCCGCGGCTCCATGTCGCGCGGTCATCATTGGAAATCCGGTCGGACTCGGGCGCTCTCTCCTGAACCGGCGCGGCATTCTCCTCGCCAATGCCCGGAAACCAATATGGACAGGGCCGCCTCGGAGGCCTTTGCGCTGGACATTGGCCTTGGCCGCAGTTGGCAGGCGAGGCTGATACAACAGGCAAAAACTGCTTCCGCGTTCCTGTCTTATTGGAAGTGGTCTTTGTGTTTTCGAGCTTTGTCGGCGAATCTGAATCGCCCCGGAACGAAGCGTTCCGGGGCGATTTTGGGGGCGGTCTACAGCCGCAGCTCGCGGCTGGTAATGGCGCGGTTTTTGGCCTCGCGGCTTCTGGAGCGCATCACGACGTTCATCACAAGCCCTATGCCCAGCATGTTGGTGATCATGTTCGAGCCGCCGTAGCTCATAAAGGGCAGAGGAATGCCCGTGACGGGCAACAGGCCCACGACCATGCAGATGTTCTCTACGATGTGGAACAGCAGCATCGCCGCCACGCCGACGATGAGGTAGGAGCCATAGCTGTCCTGCACGCGCACGGCGAGGTAGAACAGCCGCCCGAGCAGCAGAAGGTAGAGCGCCATCAGCACGCACGCGCCGACGATGCCGAAGCTCTCGCAGCACACGGCGAAGATGAAGTCCGTGTGGTCGTCGGAGATGTAGCCAAGCGAGGCGTAGCTGCCGGGCGAGACGATGCCCTGGCCCCACAGGCCGCCGCGGCCGATGGCGATGCCCGCGTTGATGACCTGGCGCGCCTCGTCGGGGTAGCTCTCCGGGTCGAGCCATATGAGTATGCGCATCAGGCGGAAGCTGTCGGTGGCGTTCATGAACGTCCACACAGGGATAATCAGCAGCACCAAGCACGCCAGCACGCCCAGGATCAGCTTATAGTTCGTGCCGGAGACGAACACCATGATCGCAAACACCGCCAGGTACACAAGCGCCGTGCCCACGTCCGGCTGCGCGATGATCAGAAGCAGCGGGATCGCCATGTAGATCACCAGCGGGATCAGGTCGCGCACATGCGAGATCGGGCGCACGCGCACGGCAAACGCCTTGGCAAAGGCGATGATCATGGCGATCTTGCCCACCTCCGAGGGCTGGAAGGTGCGCTCGGAGCTGGAGCCCCAGGTGAAGAACGCGGTCATGCCGCCGCGCCCGGCCTCCATGCCCAGAACGACCACCAGGAGCACGATGTTGACGACGTAAAACGTATTGGCGTAGTGGCCGTACAGGTCGTAGCCGAAGTAGATGACGGCCATCATCGCAATGATCCCCGCGCCCAGCCACATCAGCTGCAATCGCGCGTAGTTGGTCGGCTGGGTGGCGAGCATCTCCATGATGGTGGAGGGCTTTTCGGTGACGGAGGTGGTGGTTGCGGAAAAGATGCACACCACGCCGAACAGCGCGATTGCCAGCACGTTCAAAAACAGGGGCCAGTCAAAGTAGCGCATCAGGCTCCGCTCGAACCGGTTCATGCGCAGCTGCTTTGCCAGCGCCGCGAATTTTTCCCGCATGTGCCAAGCTCTCCTTCGTCAGTTTGCTACCGAGAATTCGCCGACCATTTCCACGGATTCATAGGTGCTGTAGTTGTCCAGATAGTAGGTGATGGTCTCGATCGCCGCCCGCGCGGAGCGCGCGCCCGCGTATCCGTTCTGTATGTAGACCACCACGGCGATCTTCGGGTCCTCCGCCGGCGCGTAGCACACCAGCCAGGAGTTGTTTTCGATGTCGATCTCCGTTCTTTGCGAGGTGCCCGTCTTTGCGGCGATGGGATACTTGGAGTCCTGGAACTGCTCGGCGGCGGTGCCGTCGTTCTCGACCGAGGTCACGTTCTCCATGCCCTGCTGGATCAGCTCGAAGTACAGCGGGTCGGTTTCGATCTGGTTGGCGATGACCGGCTCCTTGTCGAGCACCACCTCGCCGTCCGGGGCGATGATCTTGTCGATGATCTGCGCGTCGTAGACCGTGCCGCCGTTGGCGATGGCCGACACATAGCGCGCCGCCGCGATGGGCGTGATCTGCGTGATGGACTGGCCGATGCCCGCCATGATGGTCTCGTTGGGCGTCCAGTACAGGTCGGAGATGTAGCTGGCCACGGTGTTTCCAAGGTAGTTGGAGGATATGTACTGCACCGGCAGGTTCAGGTCGTAGACCAGTATCTCGCGGATGGGGGCGTTCCACTCGGAGCGGTTGTCGTAGCTCACGGCGATGTCCATCAGCTTTTTGACAACCTCGTCGATGCGCTCGTCGTCGTACTCGATGTTGCGGTCCTCGCCGATGCGCTCGATCAGGGAGCGCAGCGCGTTTGCCACGACCGTGGGCTTGCTGGTCATCTGCTCGCTGATGGGCAGATCCGGGTTGTACAGCGCCGTCTGGTTGCCGACAAAGCTGGTGGATTCGCCCGGGAGCTCTATGTTGGTCAGCGAGGTCAGGCCCAGCGCCGCCGCCCACTCGTTGATCGCGTCGATGCCCATCTCATAGCTGACGGTGTAGAAGAAGTAGTTGCAGGAGTTGGACAGGCCCTCCACCACGGTCTGGTTCTGGTGGTTTTCGGGATAGCTGGTCCAGCACTTGGCGGGGTTGGCGGTGTCGGTCTCGTAGAATGCGCCCATGTCGTCGATCTCGCGCGTGGGCGTGAGCACGCCCGTGGCCAGGCCCGCAAGCGCGGTACACAGCTTGAACGTCGAGCCCGGGGCGTCCTTTGCGCTGATGGCGCGGTCGAACAGAGGGTTGTTCTCGTCGTTGATGATCTGCGCCCACGCGCCCGCGTCCACGCTGCTGCCCTCGAAGATGGACAGGTCGTAGTCCGGCAGGCTGACATAGCCCAGCACGCGGCCGGAGTTGGGGTCCATGGCGATCATCGCGCCGGAGTCGGCGAGCTGCACCTCGTGGCCCATGTCCTCGTAGCGGGCCAGTTCGCTGGCGTTGTTGCGCTGCCAGCGCGAGCCGGCCATGGTGGAGCGCTGATCGGCGTTGATCTCGTTGATGACGGACTGAAGCGAGTTGCGCATCACGTCCTGCAGGTCGGAGTCGATGGTCAGAACGATGGAGTTTCCGTCCACGGGCGCGGTGTAGGAGAGCTCGCGCACGATCTTTCCGCGCGTGTCGATCTCCACCACGCGCTCGCCCTGGCGGTAGGACACATAGGGGGAAAGCTGATCCTCCATGGACTTTTCAATGCCCGAGACGCCGACGATCGCGTCGTTGGGATAGCCCTTGGCGGTGTAGCTCTCGATGTCGCTCTCGGCGCTGATGCGGCCGACGTAGCCCACGGCGTGCGCGGCGGTGCGCCCCTGCGGGTAGACGCGCGTGGAGCTCTCCTCCGCGGACATGCCCAGAAGGTCCATCGAGCGCGCCTCGATCTCCGACACGGTCTCAAAGCCCGCGTCGTAGGCGATGGCGACGGGCCGGGAGTTGTAGTTGTTCATGCGCGAGGCCTGCCAGATGGCGAGTATCTTTACGATCATGTCCTCGTTGTTTTCGACGATCTCATCCTCGCTCAGGCGATTGGCCGTCTCCTCGCCATAGGTTTCGGCGATCTCCTCCCGGAGCACCTCCACGATGAAGTACTTCTCAAGCAGCGCGTCGAACAGCTCCTCCTCCGGCGTGGAGCTCAGGTAGAAGTTCGAGCGCCACTGGCTCTCGCGCGTCTCGTTCACGCTCTGGGAGGAAGAGCCTCCGTCAAAGCGCCACACGCCGTTCTCGTCCTTGCTCATCCAGAATTCCGTGATGGTGGACTTGCCGTTGGACTCGATCAGGCGGATCGTCTCGAGTATGGAGCGCGTATACGCCTGCCGGTACTCCGCCGAGCTCTGCGAGGGGTCGCGGTAGAAGGTGACGTTGTAACTCAGGCGGTCATAGGCCAGCGGCGTCATGTTGACGTCGTAGATGGTGCCGCGCATGCCATAGATGGACAGCGTCTTTGTCGAGCGCGAGCTCGCGCGCGCGGTGGAGGCGTCCTGATTGTCGATCATCATGTTGTTCAGGCGGAAAAACACCACGGTGAAGGCGATGACCAGCACCAGGCAGACCATGAGGACGCGGTTTTTGTAGGGCTTCAAAAGGATCTCACCTCTCTTTTCGGGTGCGCGCGGCGATAGCGCGTGCCCCCGCCGAGTATGATGCGCGCCTGCAATACGCCCAGCGGCAGCGAGAGCGCCGTGGTCAGAAGCGTGCGGATGAGTATGTTGACAAAGTACACACCGGAGATCAGCGCAACGTTGAAGTACTGATAGCCGAAGATCACGATCTCGCGCAGAAGCGTCATGCCCGCCACGGTGAGCCCGCGGCGCAGGTACACCCGCGCACTGGAGCGGCGCAGGCGCACCTTTTCCGGCTCATAGGCGATCACGCCCGCCAGAAAGCCGAGCGAGACGAAGATCACCGTGTGAAAGCCGAGCTGATAGCCCACCAGTATGTCCAGCAACAGGCCCGCGATTACGCCGTAGAGCATGCCGTGCATGCGGTCCATGTACATGGCGATGTTGAGCACCACAATGAACGTGAGCGACACCACATACGGCCCACCGATCAAAAACGGTATGACCGCCGTGTCCAGCATCAGCGCCAGCAGCGTCAGCAGCGCGGGCATGGTTCTTCTGCGCATGATCTACTCTCCCCGGGCGTGTCGTTTCCTGTCGTTTGCCTTAGCCGTCCGCCCACATGTCCTCGGGCAGTTCTTCATAGAGCGGCTGCTGCGTCTCGCCGGTGGCCGGCGTGGCCGTCGGATAGCGGAATATGTCGTCGTCCTGCGCGTCCGCCTGTCCATCGGCCGACACGGACGGCGCGGGCGTGGCCGCGGGCAGCGGCACGGGCGTGGGCGTCGCCACCACCGGAAGGCTGCCCTCATCGTCGGTCTCGACCACGGTGCGCAGGATCAGCACCTCCTCGATGTGCTGGAAATCCACGCTGGGCATGGCGATGACGTAGCCGCCCTGCGTGTCGGAGGCGCGGCTGGCGGCGATCACCGTGCCCACCTGGATGCCCTTGGGGTAGAGCGAGTCCGTGCCGGAGGTGATCAGCGTGTCGCCGGGGACCACGTTTGCGATGTTCTGCACATAGTAGACGTAGCACTCGGGGCTCTGCGAGGATTCGGTGATCTGCCCGCGCATCACGCCGTTGTCGCGCGTCCTCTCGATCAGGCAGGAGACCGCGCTGCGCGAGTCTATGATGGTGAGCACCTTGGCGTAGTTGAGCCCCACCTCGTACACGCGGCCCACCAGGCCGTCGCCTGTGACCACCGCCATGCCCACGCTCACGCCGTCGCTGGTGCCGCGGTTGACCGAGAAGGTGTCAAACCACTGGCCCGGGTCGCGGGCGATGACCTTGGCGTAGATCGGGTCCAGGGACTCGTAGCGGCTCTGCGCGTCCAAGAGGACCAGCAGGCGCTCGTTCTCCGCGATCGCCTCCTCGGCGCTCTGAAGCTGCAGGGAGAGCTGCTGGTTTTCGAGGTAGAGCTGGTCGTGGCTTTCGCGCAGCGTGTTGTAGTCGTTCCAGCCGGTAAACAGGTCGCGGACCCACTTGGTCGCGCTGCTGAACGCGTTCTGCACCGGCGTGAGCACGCTGCCGATGGCGTTCTCGCCCACGCTGGTGCCCTCCCCGCCGCGCGAGATCAGAAACAGCAGCACGAGCACCACCAGCACGACCACCGCGATGGCGAACACCGCCCTGCGCACGGCGCTGCCTCTGGCGCGCCTGCTCTTTTCCACTTGCGCCTTTGTGTAGGCGCGTCCGGTGCGTTTCTTTGCCATTGCCCTCTTCCCTTACAGTTCGATCAGGCAGCCCGTTTGCAGAAGCCGCGCGTACAGCCGCTCGTCCGCCGCCACGGCGCCCGCGCCGGAGGCCACGTCGTCCTCGGGCGATTCGCCCATGTGTACGGGCATGTTCAAAAACGCGCCGAGCCGCTCGCGCAGCCCCTCCAGCCGCGCGCCGCCGCCGCTCAGGTACACGCCGCGCTCGAGTATGTCCGCGGCAAGCTCCGGCGGCGTGTTCTCAAACGCCTCGCGTATGTTCTCCAGCAGCGCCTGCAGCGGCGGAAGGATCGCGCGGTGCACGTCGCGGCGCGACACGCTGACCGTGGAGGGCTTGCCCGTGCTCACGTCGCGCCCGCGCAGCAGCACCTCCTCGTCCCCCTCGCTCCCCTCCTGGGCGACGGTGCCGATGTCGATCTTCAGATCCTCCGCCGTGCGCTGGCCGATGACCAGGCCCTTTTCATTGCGTATGTAGCGGATGATGGCCTCGTCCAGCGCCATGCCGCCGGTGCGCGACGCGCGCGAGGCGACCACGCCGTTCATCGAAAACACGGCCACCTCCGTGGTTGAGCCGCCGATGTTGACCAGCATCACGCCCTTGGGCTCGGAGA
>DXVG01000079.1 GCA_019409045.1 Clostridiales bacterium
AGCTGCACGGTGGCGAATCAGTCCTGCCAGAAGAAGTAAACGCGCGTTGGACGCGGCGAAAACTCGCGGCAAACACCGCGAGTTTTCTGCGCTTTTCACCGACGTCAAGGAGGATACCTATGCTGCATTGTTTCCGGGCGCTGGGCGTGAACATCGCGCTGGATGTGCTCAGCGGTTCCGTGCATGTGCTCGACGACATGGCCTTTGAGGCGCTCAAGCGCCTCGAGGAGGGCGGCGACCCCCGCCCGGCGCTTGTCCAAAAATACCCCGCCGACGAGGTGGACGAGCTGCTTGAGGAGATCGAGCAGCTGCGCGCGCAGGGCGCGCTGCTGACCGAGCACGACTATTCCGGCCTCGAGATCGACAACCACGGCGTTGTCAAGGCCATGTGCCTGCACGCGGCGCACGACTGCAACCTGCGCTGCCGCTACTGCTTCGCCTCCACGGGCGACTTCCACGGCGAGCGCTCGCTCATGCCGCTTGAGACGGGCAAGAAGGCGCTTGACTGGCTGGTCGCGCGCTCGGGGAGCCGCCACCAGCTGGAGGTGGACTTCTTCGGCGGCGAGCCCCTGATGAACTACGACGTGGTGCGCGACCTGGTGCTCTACGCGCGCGAATTGGAAAAGAAGCACAATAAGCGCTTCCAGCTCACCATCACCACCAACGGCCTGGGGCTGACCGACGAGCGCATCGAGTTTCTCAACCGCGAGATGCACAACATCGTGCTCTCCATCGACGGCCGCCGCGAGGTGCATGACTACATGCGCCCCATGGTCAACGGCAAGGGCTCGTTCGACGAGGCGGTAAGGCGCGCCAAGAAGCTGGTCAATCTGCGCGGCGACGGGCAGTACTATGTGCGCGGCACCTACACCGCGCGCAACCTCGACTTTGGAAACGACGTGCTCGCGCTGGCCGACGAGGGCTTTGAGCAGCTCTCGGTGGAGCCGGTGGTGCTCGAGGAGGGCTCGCCCTTCGCGCTGACGAAGGAGATGCTCCCCGATATCCTCGCCGAGTACGACCGCTTTGCCAAGATCTACCTCGAGCGCCGCAAAAACGGCCCGTGGATGAACTTTTTTCACTTCATGGTCGACCTCGACGGCGGCCCGTGCGTCAAAAAGCGCGTCAAGGGCTGCGGCGCGGGCAACGAGTATGTGGCCGTCACGCCGGAGGGCGACATCTACCCCTGTCACCAGTTCGTCGGGCGGCCGGGCTACAAAATGGGCAGCGTGCTCACCGGCGAGTTTGACGAAAATATGCAAAAGCGCTTTGCCGCCAACACCGTGCTCTCCAAGGAGAAGTGCGGCCAGTGCTGGGCGCGGTTTTTCTGCGGCGGCGGCTGCGCGGCCAACGCCGAGGCGTTCAACGGCGACATCTCCAGGCCTTACGACATGGAGTGCGAGCTGGAGAGAAAACGCCTGGAGTGCGCGCTTGCCATCTGCGCCATTGAAAAGCTGGGGGCGCAGGGCTGAGAGGACAGAACGCAGGCCGTCGAAAGCGGGGTTTTCGGCGGCCTGTTTCTTATTTATATGTCTATGCGGCCCGCACGCGGTCGGCGCGCCGAAGCAGGCGGTACAGGTTCAGGCCCGCGATGTCCTCGATCTGCGAGGGCGCGTAGCCGCGCCGGGAGAGCGCGTCCAGAAGGCGCGGAAAGTCCGCGGGCGAGGCAAGCCCCTGCGGCGAGACGCTGATGCCGTCAAAGTCCGAGCCGAAGCCCACGCACTTCTCGCCGCCCAGCTCCATCAGCGCGTCGATGTGGCGCACCACGTCGTCCATGCTCGCCCGGCCGTCCTCGCGCAGAAAGCCCGCATAGAAGTTTATGCCGATAAAGCCCCCGCGCTCTATGAGGGCGCGTGCCTGCTCGATGCGCAGGTTGCGCGGCACATCGCACAGCCAGCGGCAGTTGGAGTGGCTGGCCACCGGGGGAAGCTGCGCGCGCTCGCACACGTCCCAGAAGCCCGCCTCGTTCAGGTGCGACACGTCCGCCAGCACGCCCAGCCGGTCCATCTCCCGGAGCAGCGCGAATCCGCCCGGCTTCAGGCCGCGCGCATCGCCGCCCATGGCGGGATAGCCGAGAGCGTTTTCAAAGTTCCACGTCAGGCCGAGCATGCGCACGCGCACGGCGCGATCGAGCGCCTCCAGGCGCGCCGCGTCGCCCTCGAGCAGCTCGCCGCCCTCTATGGTGATCAGCGCGTGCGGCGAATCGGGCGGCAAATCGGGCAGGGGGCCGTCAAGCAGCGGCACGCCCAGCGCGCCCAGCGCCTTGAGCATGCGCCGGGCGCGGTCGAAGGAGCCGCGGCCGTCATCGCCCGCAAACAGCGCGAACGCCTGCGCGCCCACGCCGCCGCGCGCGAGCGCCTCCCGCGTGACCGTGCAGGCGCATTCGGGGTCCTCCAGCCGGCGAAACAGCGCGTCGCAATGCGCGTCGGCGACAAACATGTCCACCACCTCCGGGTACGATTATATACCCTGCGCGCGCGCGGCGCAACAGCGCGCGGCCTTGATTTTGCCGCCTTCTGACACAATTTTGCCCGCAAAAGGGCGGCAGTTCGTGTCAGCAGTGTAAATAGTGAATATTCTCAGCAGTAAGGTTGCAGTTTTTGCTTGCAAAAACGCCACGGGTTTGCTATAATAATTTTATTCCTTTACTCGAAGAGCGCGGCTCGCGCCGCCCTGTCCATCCGCCCTGTTCGGGCCTTTGCCCGTTATCATAGGGAAAATCTTGTAAGGGGGATTCTCATGAAGAAACTGCTTTGCATGCTCCTGGCGCTGACGGTCGTTCTGGTCGCCTTCGCCGGCCTGGCTTCCGCCGAGGAAGAGGCCAACTGGAAGATCGCCATCCTGACCGGCACCACCTCGCAGGGCGAGGAGGAGTTCCGCGCTGCTGAGGCCCTGAAGGCCCAGTATCCGGACAACGTCATCACCGACACCTATCCCGATCAGTTCATGGCTGAGCAGGAGACCACCATCGCCAAGCTCACCGCCTTCGCCGCCGATCCCGACGTCAAGGCCATCGTGATGTGCCAGGCCGTGCCCGGCGCCTCCCCGGCCTTCAACGCCATCCGTGAGATGGGCCGCGACGACATCCTTCTGATCGCGGGCGTGCCGCAGGAAGACCCGGCCGTCATCTCCGAGGCTGCCGACATCGTCATGTACGCCGACGAGATCAAGCAGGGCGACTCCATCATGGAGACCTGCACCAACTGGGGCATCGAGGTGTTCATCCACTACTCCTTCCCGCGCCACATGGCCATGGAGCTGATCGTGGGCCGTCATGATCTGCTGGTCGCCAACGCCAAGGCGCTGGGCATCGAGTTCTACGACGTGACCGCGCCCGACCCGACCGCTGAGGCCGGCGCCACCGCTTCCCAGCAGTTCATCCTCGAGGATGTGCCGCAGCAGATGGCCAAGTACGAGGGCAAGAAGGTCGCCTTCTTCACCACCAACTGCGGCATGCAGGAGGCCCTGCAGACCGCCATCCTGGACCAGCCCAACGCCTACTATCCGCAGCCCTGCTGCCCGAGCCCGTACCATGCCTTCCCGGCCGTGCTGGGCCTGGAGTTTGAGATCGGCGCGGACGACGAGGCCGCCCTGCAGGCGATCGCTTCCGCTCTTGCCGAGCACGACGCCGTGGGCCGCTACTCCACCTGGCCGCATCCGGTGAACATGGCCATCGTCAACATCGGCTTTGAGTACGCCAAGGCCTGGATCGAGGGCACCATCACCGAGCGCAACGACGTCGAGGCCCTGAACACGCTGTTCACCCAGACCTACGGCGAGGGCGTTGCCACCATCGAGAACTACACCAACGCCGAGGGCACCACCTTCGACAACTTCTACACCGTGATGCTCACCCCCGTGGACTTCAACGACTACCTCGTTGAGGACGCGGCGGCCTAAGAAACATTCCCGGGTAGAAAGCGGCCCGCCTCTTCTTGGGGAGGCGGGCCGATTCCCCGCTTAAAGGGAGGAACACGCATTGGGCGCAGAATACGTGCTGGAAATGAAAAACATTACCAAGCGATACGGCGAGACCACCGTGCTCTCCGACGTGTCGCTTTCGGTGCGCCCCGGTGAGATCCACGCGCTGCTGGGTGAAAACGGCGCGGGAAAGTCCACGCTGATGAACGTGCTGTTCGGCATGCCGGTCATACACTCCACCGGCGGCTTTGGCGGCGAAGTGCTCGTTGACGGCGAGAAGGCCAATATACTTTCGCCCAACGACGCCATGAACGCGGGCATCGGCATGGTGCATCAGGAGTTCATGCTCCTGCCGGGCTTTACCATCACCGAAAATATCAAGCTCAACCGCGAGATCACAAAGCCCACGGTCTTGAGCCGGACGCTGCACCTGAAAAACCTGGAAAACCTCGACATGCCCGCCATGCGCGCAGACGCCCGCAAGGCGCTGGACAGCGTGGGCATGAACCTTGACGAGAACACGCTGGTCAAGGGGCTGCCCGTGGGCTACATGCAGTTTGTCGAGATCGCCCGCGAGATCGACAAAAAGGGCATCCGTCTGCTGGTATTTGACGAGCCGACCGCCGTTCTGACCGAGTCCGAGGCGGAGACGCTCATATCCGTCATGAAGCAGATCGCGCAAAGCGGCATCGCCATCATCTTCATCACCCACCGTCTGGACGAAGTCATGGCCGCCGCGGACAACATCACCATACTGCGCGACGGCAAGCTGGCCGCTACACGCGAGACGCAGAAGACCTCTCTGGTCGAGCTCGCGGAGCTGATGATCGGACGCAAGGGCGAGGCCGTCGTGGAGGCGACGCCGAAGGCGGAAAATCCCGACGCCAAGGTCGCCCTTTCCATAAAAAATCTCATCGTGGACATGCCCGGCGAGGAAGTCAAGGGCGTGGACCTCGAGGTGCGCGAGGGCGAGATCCTCGGCATCGGCGGTCTGGCCGGTCAGGGCAAGATCGGCATCCCCAACGGCGTGATGGGCCTGTACCCCGCCGCCGGCTCGGTGGAGCTGTTTGGCAAGCCCCTGCCCCTCAACGACGCCGAGAACGCCCTGAAAAGCGGCATGGCCATGGTCTCCGAGGACCGGCGCGGCGTGGGATTGCTGCTCGACCAGTCCATCGAGGACAACATCGCCTTCAACGCCATGCAGATCAACGGCGACTTTTTGCGCAAGCTGCTGGTCTTCACCACCAAGGATGGCCACAAGGTGCGCGAGCACGCCAAGCAGATGATCCGCGACCTCGACATCCGCTGCACGTCCTCCCGACAGGCGGCGGGCACGCTCTCGGGCGGCAACCAGCAGAAGGTGTGCGTGGCGCGCGCGCTGACGATGAAACCCAAGTTCCTGTTCGTCTCCGAGCCGACCCGCGGCATCGACATCGGCGCGAAAAAGCTGGTGCTGGAGACGCTGGTGCGGCTCAACCGCGAGCACGGCATGACCATCGTGATGGTCTCCTCGGAGCTTCAGGAGCTGCGCTCCATCAGCGACCGCATCGCCATCGTGTCCGAGGGCAAGGTCGTAGACATACTCGCGCCGGACGCCTCCGACGCGGACTTCGGCCTGGCCATGTCGGGCATCAAACCTACGAAGGGAGGCGAAGGCGCGCATGAATAGCCATTCCAAGTCGCAGAAGATCGCGTTTGTCGCGCTGCTGATCGCGGCGGTGGCGCTCATCGCCGGCGGCGTCTTCGGCATTGTCAACCGCACAAGCGCCTCGGGTGAGCAGATGCTCAGCGACATGCGCCTCACCGCGCTTCTGACCACCGCCGGCGAAGGCTCCAAGGAAGCCCTCGTCGAGGCCGAGGTGGAGGCTGCGCGCGCGGCTGCCCGCGAGGCGGGCGGCGGCCTGTCCGAGATCCGCGAGGCCGTGGAAGCGGCCGAGGCCGAGGCCAGGGAGCGCGTGGCAAACCTGACCATCGAGGTCGATCTGGACAGCGTGGATACCTCCGAGCTCATCCCCGCCGTGGACGCGATGCTCACGGCGCAGCGCGAACTGGGCGCGCAGACCGACGCGGACGAGGCCGCCTACATCGAAATGATGCTCGCGCAGGCCCCCGCCGAGGATACGACGGCTGAAGAGGAGCTCCTCGAGGCCGCCCCCGCCGACGCGGAAGCCGCCATGGACATGGACATGTCCGAGGACGAGCTGATGCTCGAGGAGGAAGAGCCGGAAGTGGACATGTCCGGCTTCGTGGCCACCGAGGAGATGAACGCCCTCTCCGCCGTGGTGGATGAAAAGTACGCCGAGCTCAGCGCGGCCCTGCAGGGCGTGTCCCCCGATTTGTCCGACGCGGCGCTTGAGACGCTCAAGCCCACCATCGAATCGCTGCTGTATCAGCGCGGCGATACCTATGAAACGCAGTACGACCGCCTGAGCGCCTACGGAAACGCGGGCTTTACCTCCTGGATCACCCGCTACGGCGACGACCTGGTCACCGTGGGCGTGGCGCTGCTGCTGGTGGCGGTCATGATCTTCTTTGCCAAGCCGCTTCTCAAGGCGCTGGGCGTTCCGCGCATGATCATCACCTGCTTCTTCATGCTCCTGTGCGTGCTGGCGGTGATCTACGACCTGTCTTTGACCACGCTTCTTTCCAACACCGTGGTGCGCATGGCGATGAACAGCGTGCTGGTGCTGGCGATGCTGCCGGGCATACAGTGCGGCATCGGCCTGAACCTCGGCCTTCCGTTGGGCATCGTGGGCGGCCTGCTGGGCGGGCTTCTGTGCATCGAGTTTGGCTACTCGGGCTGGCCGGGCTTCCTGTTCGCCATCGTGGTCGGCTGCCTGATCGCGGCGCTGGTGGGCATGGCCTACGGCGCGCTGCTCAACCGCCTCAAGGGAAGCGAGATGTCGGTCACGACCTATGTGGGCTACTCGGTCATCTCCCTGATGTGCATCGCGTGGCTTTTGCTCCCCTTCCAGTCCGACAAGCTGCGCTGGCCGCTGGGCCGCGGCCTGCGCGCGACGCTTACGCTGGACGGCGCGTACCGCCACATACTCAACGACTTCCTCGCCTTTGACATCGGCTCGTTCACGGTGCCTACGGGCCTGATACTCTTCATGGCGCTGTGCTGCTTCCTGATGTGGACGTTCAGCCGCTCCAAGACCGGCATCGCCATGCAGGCTGTGGGCAACAACCCGCGCTTTGCCGAGGCCACGGGCATCTCGGTCAACAAAATGCGCATCATCGGCACCACGCTCTCGACCATGCTGGGCGCAGTGGGCATCATCGTCTACAGCCAGAGCTACGGCTTCATGCAGCTGTACACCGCCCCGCGCCAGATGGGCTTCATCGCGGCCTCGGCCATCCTCATCGGCGGCGCGAGCGTGTCGCGCGCAAAGATCAGCCACGTCATCATCGGCGCGTTCCTGTTCCAGGGCGTGCTGACGCTGGGCATGCCGGTGGCCAACGCACTGGTCCCCCAGTCGACGATCTCCGAGACCATGCGCATACTGATCTCCAACGGCATCATACTCTATGCGCTGACCAAGGCGGGAGGTGCTTCGCGTGGCTAACAAACGTTCGATCGGCGAGTGGGTGCGTCAAAACATCGTCACCGTCATCTTCATCATCCTCTGCGCGGTCTGCTTCATCCTTTCGGGTGAAACGCCCGCCTACGTGGCCATGGAGCTGGTCAACCGTCTGGCGCGCAACGCCTTCATCGTGTTGTCGCTGATCATCCCCATCGTCGCCGGCATGGGCATCAACTTCGCCATCACCATCGGCGCGATGGCGGCGCAGATCGC
>DXVG01000008.1 GCA_019409045.1 Clostridiales bacterium
GCAGCACGTCGGGCGTTCCCTCGCAGTCGGAGAGCACATAGCCGCCCTTGAGGGCCTCGGGGCCGCTCTTTTCGTAGAGGGGCAGGTCCTGACGGGTGAGCACCAGCGCCACCGGGGCATCGCCGGTCATGGCGGCGACCCAGCCCGCGGCCACTTCCTTGCTGTCGGCGGGGCGGAACACGGTCAGGCCCGGAACGGCGCGCAGGCCGGCAAGGTGCTCGATGGGCTGATGGGTGGGGCCGTCCTCGCCGACGCCGATGGAATCGTGCGTGAGGATGTAGGGCACGTTCAGGCCCATGATGGCCGACATGCGCATGGCGTTCTTCATATAATCGCTGAACACGAAGAAGGTGGCGCAGTAGGGGCGCAGGCCGCCGTGCAGGCGGATGCCGTTGCAGATGGCCGCCATGGCGTGTTCGCGCACGCCGAAGTGTATGTTGTCGCCCTCGGGCGTCTCGGCGGAGAAGTCGCCCTTGCCCTTCATGTTGCTCTTGTTGGAGGGCGCCAGGTCCGCGGAGCCGCCAAAGAGGTTGGGGATGCGCTCGGCCAGGCGGTTGAGCACCACGCCGGAGGAATTGCGGGTCGCGCTCTTGCCCTCAAACGCCCACAGCTCCTTGTCGCCCAGCAGGTCCACGCTGACGCCGTCGGCGAACCACACGTCCCACTCCTTCTTGAGCTCGGGGTACTTCTTGGCGTACTTGGCAAACAGCTCGTTCCATTCCTTCTGGGCCTCGGCGCCGCGGCGGGCGGCCTCGCCGGTCTGCTCGTACACGCAGGCGGGCACGGCGAAGGGCTCCATCTCGGGCCAGCCGAGGGCCTTCTTGGTCAGCGCAACGTTCTCCTCGCCCAGGGGCTCGCCGTGCGCGCTGGCCTGGCCCGCCTTGGGCGAGCCGTAGCCGATGGCGGTGTGGCAGACGATGAGGGTGGGCTTGTCGGAATCCTTGGCGATGCGGATCGCGGCGGCGACCTTCTCATAGCAGTTGCCGTTGGCAACGTCGATCACGTTCCAGCCGTAGGCGCGGAAGCGGGCGGGCACGTCCTCGCGGAAGGCGATGTCGGTGTTGCCCTCGATGGAGATCTCGTTGTCGTCATACAGCGCGATGAGCTTGTTGAGCTTGAGCGTGCCGGCCAGAGAGCACGCCTCGTGGGAGATGCCCTCCATCATGCAGCCGTCGCCGAGGATGCAGTAGGTGTAGTGGTCGACCACGTTGAAGCCCTCGCGGTTGAACTTGGCGGCCAGGTGCTTCTCGGCCATGGCCATGCCCACCGCGTTGGCGATGCCCTGGCCCAGCGGGCCGGTGGTGGTCTCCACGCCCACGGTGTGCTTGTACTCCGGGTGGCCCGGCGTCTTGGAGCCGAACTGGCGGAAGGACTTGAGATCGTCGATCGTCAGGCCGTAGCCGAACAGGTGCAGAAGCGAGTAGATCAGCATCGAGCCGTGGCCGGAGGAAAGCACGAAGCGGTCGCGGTTGACGAACTTGGGATCAGCGGGGTTGTGGGTCATCTCGCGGCCCCACACGGCGTAGGCCATGGCGGCCGCGCCCATCGGCATGCCGGGATGGCCGGACTTGGCCTTCTGTACGGCCTCGGCGCTGAGAATGCGGATGGCGTTGACGACCATCTGTTCCTTGTTCATGGCAAACATCTCCTTATCTGCGTGGTATTGGTGCGGTATACCCTGATGTATCCATTGTACCATAATTGCGCGCCTCTGGGCAGGTGTTTACGAAATATTAGCAGGAAATCGCTCTATTTTTTCTTCAGCGCCTCGCGCAGCGGCGCGAGGTCGATCTCCTCGCAGTCCGATAGCAGCGCGCCCAGCCGCTCGAGCATCCAGGCCACGCCGCCGGGCACGTCGCTCTCCAGGTTGAGCACCATCACCGGGTCGTGCAGGCTCATGCGCAGCTGGAACCACGCGCTGTCCACCTCGCCGCCCAGGTCGAAGCAGATGCGCACGCCCTCGCGGTTGTCGCGCGCCAGCCGCCAGGCGGGGTCCTCCAGCGTGCGGGAGAGCACGGCCTCGATCACGTCCTGCACGGCCTGCCGCTCGTCCTGCGCGCGTATGGCGAGGCGCAGCTCCAGCGACTCCACCGGCTCCTGCAGGCCGTCCAGCAGCGCGTAGAGCGCCTTGCCCTCGCGCTTTAGGTCCATGGCCTTGCAGATCAGCAGCGTGACAAGGTACATGCCGTCGTCGAGGAAGTGGTTGTCTCGGAAGGCGGCGTGGCCGCTGGTCTCGATGGCAAGCGGGCAGTCGATGCCCTCCTCGTTCAGGCGCACGGCCTCGTCGATGACGTTGCGGTAGCCGCGCTTGAAGCGGTAGTGCGTGCCGCCCCACTCGCCGATGAAGCGCGTAAGGCCGGAGCTGGTGACCGAGTCGGTCACGATGGTGAGCCCCGGCGTCTCCGAGAGCAGCATCGCGGCGGTCAGCGCGATCAGGCGGTTGCGGTTTACGAACTTGCCGTCGCCCAGCACGATGGCGGCGCGGTCGCAGTCCGCGTCGAACAGAACGCCCAGGTCGGCCTCGTTTTTGACCACGGCCTTGGACAGCGCGCGCATGGCCTCCGGGCTCTCCGGGTTGGGCGCGTGGTTGGGAAACTCCCCGTCCGGCTCCAGAAACTGGCTGCCCTCCACCCAGGCGCCCAGGTCCTCCAGAAAGTCCGCGTAGAAGCCGCCGGAGCCGTTGCCCGCGTCTACCACCACATGCAGCCCCAGAAGCGGCTTGGGCGCGTCGTCCTCCAGCCGCGTGCGCACGACCTCGCGCAGCGAGGCGAGATACCCCGCCAGCGCGTCGTGGCGCACCACCAGCCGCTCGGGCACGCGAACGCGCGCGGCGTCGGAGAGCAGCTCGCGCATGTCCTCCTCGGTGGGGCCGCCCGTGCGCGTGTGGAACTTAAAGCCGTTCACGCCCGGCGGCTGGTGGCTGGCGGTGATCATCACCGCGCCGTCCGCGCCGGAGGCGTCCAGTGTGGTGGAGAACACCGCGGGCGTGGAGGACAGGCCGCAGTCCAGCACGTCGCTGTCGGCGGCGGTCACGCCGCGCACCAGCGCGGCCTTCAGCCGCGGCCCGGAGGCGCGCGGATCGTGGCCCACGGCGATCTTCAGGCAGTCGGGCGTGACGCCCAGGCGCCGGGCGAGCCACAGGGCAAACGCGTAGCCCAGCCGCTCGGCAAATTCGTCGGTGAGCAGCGCCTCGCTGCCGCGGATGGCGCTGCCGCTCTTGAGCCGTTCCCATTTCGCAGGGTCGGAAGTCATAAATGCCTCCTTTTGTCGTAGTAGATGTCCGTGATGGCGCTGCACTCCTCTGCGGACAGCGCGCACTCGCCGCCGTGCAGCTTGCTCAGCGTGAGCACCTTGGCGATGGACTCCACGCCCTCCAGCCGGTAGGCGGCCTCCACGGCGGTGTGCGCGGCGGCCACCAGCCCGTGGTTGGCCAGCAGAAACACGTCGTGCGTGCGAAGGACGTCCGGTATGTCCCGATTGACCGCCTCGGTGCCGGGGCGGCCGTAGCGGCAGATGGGGATGCGGTCGTAGAGCACGCGCATCTCGGGGTAGGCGCGCGTCTCGATGGGCAAGCCCGACACGGCGTAGGCCGTGGCAAACGGCGGGTGTGCGTGCGCCACGCCCATGACGTCCGCGCGGCTGCGGTAGATGCACAGGTGCATCTTCAGCTCGCTGGAGGCCACGCGCCCGGGCCGGGCATGGACCGTCTCGCCCGAGGCGATGTCCACCTCCACCAGGTCCTCCGCCTCGAGCTCCTCCTTGCACACCGCCGAGGGCGTGATCAGCAGCGTGTCGCCCAGCCGCACCGACACGTTGCCCTCGTAGGCGTTGACCATGAAGCGGCTGTAGAGCAGCTTCGCAGCTTTGAGGCAGTCCTGCGCGCGCTGCGCGCGATGTTCGTTCATGGCTGATCCTCCTCCATATCCGCACATGCAATCGTATAATCATACAGCGGCTTGAGCCGCGCAAACCCGGCGCCGATCACCTCGGGAAGCTCCGATGAGCGCGCCGCGGAAAACGGCAGCGCCTGCTCGAAGTAAAAGCTCTTGCGAATGTACCAGCCGCGAAGCGCCTCGGGAAGCTCCTGCGGGACGCGTATGCGGCGAAAGCACTCGCCGTGCATGGAAAACGCGCCCTCCACGCCCGCAAGCAGCGACAGCGCCTCCTGCGGCGCGGCGAGCATCCTGCAGCGCAGCGCGTCCATCAGCGGACGGTTCTGCGCGTAAAAGCCCATGCCGAAGAACACGCCGTCCACGTCCACCTCCGCGTAGAAGCTGGGGGTCGTGCCCCGCTCCAGGCAGGGGCGGCGGAAGGCGATGAACACATGGTCGCGGTAGGGCGACTTGTCGCGCGAGAAGCGCACGTCGCGGTTGATGCGCGAGAGCGCGCGGTTTGGCCGCGCGTCGATGCGCGGGTCGATGCGCTCCATCGCGGATGCGAGCGCCTCGGCGAGCGCGAGGCTCGGCTCGCGCACGTCGCGCAGGTACCAGTCCCGGTTCTGCTGAAAGAAGGCGCGGTCGTTGTTGAAGCGTATCGCCATGAAAAACGAGCGCGCGCCCTCGGTGTATCCCTGAAACGTCACGGCGCACCGTCCTTTTCGCGCTTTTCGCGCCCGCCGCGCTTGACGGGCGTGAAGCGGTTGGTTTTGCCCAGTTCCTCCTGCCGCTGCCTGCGCTGCTGCGCCAGCTTTTCGCGCCGCGCGCGCTTCTGCCTGCGCGAGGTCAGAAACAGCGCCACCGCAAGCCCCACCAGCAGCGCGCACGCGCCCAGCAGCAGGAACAAAAACGACGGGTCATCGCTGAGCTTGACCGATTCGCCGGTGTAGGGCTCGCCCTCCGGGGCGGCGTCCAGCTGCGCGCCCCCGGCGGCGATGTCGATGCGCACGGGCGCGCTCTCCAGCGCGTGGCTCGCGCCGCTCTGGTCCACATAGCTGAGCGAAAACGCGAACTCCCCCGACTGCGACACCGGAACGTACACGCGGCGGCAGGTGGTATAGTCCCCGGCGAGGAAGGAGAACGTGTGCAGCGTCTCGCCCGTGGCGCTGAGCGAGAGCACCGCCTCGCGCGCGTCGCCGCCCGCGTTGGCGATGTACACGTCCACGGGCGCGTCGCCCGCCTGCGCGATCTGCGGATAGACCGCCTCGGCGTAGAGCGATACGTCCGCCTCCGGCGCGTCCAGCGCCCGCAGGGACACAGGCTCGGTCACCACCTCAATGGTCGCGCCGGAGGAGCTGAGCGCGCGCACGCGCATCTGATAGCTCGCGTCGTCGCGCACGGGGTATTCGTGCGTGACGGTGAGCGTCTGCGTGCCCGCGCCGATGCTCAGCGCGTCGGCGATGCGCCCGCCGTAGGTCTCGTCAAACACCGCCACGTCGTAAAAGGCCACGTTGCCCAGGCTCATCACCGTCAGCGTCGCGGTGACGGTCTCGCCGATGCGCGCGCTCTCGCGGTCCAGCGCGAGCGAGCAGGTGAGCTGCTCGTCGGCCAGCAGTATGCGCGCGCTCTCCAGCCGCACCTCGTACTCCACGTCGCCCTCGGAGGGCACGCTGTAGCGAAGCCGCGGCTCGGAGGTGGTCACGTCGTCGATGGTGATCTTGCTTGTGAATATGCGCGACTGGCCGACCTCCAGCGCGTCCGCGCGGCCGGTGTACTCGCCCGCCGCGTCGTCCACGCGCAGGTTGGCGATGGGCACGTTGCCGGTGTTCTGCACGCGGTAGGTGATGGTCACAACGTCGCCCGGCCGCGCGTAGGTGGCGGTGAGCTGGCGGGTGAACTCCACCTCCGGCCGCGCGATGGCGCGGGCGATGGGGCAGTCCACGGTGTAGTTGACCGTGTCCGGGTCCCCGGCGATGCCGTCGTGGGAAAAGATGTAGGTGATGTAGCCCGCCTCGAGCTCGGCCTCGGTGACGGCGTGCGTGCGGTTGAACACGCGGCTGTCGCCCGCGTCGATCTGCCCGAGCGGCTCGGAGTGCAGGCCGTCGGAGGAGGAGATGTACACGTTCTGCGCGTCGTAGAGCGAGTTGTTGGCCACGGTGAAGGTCAGCGTGACCTCGCCCGGCTCCACCAGCTCCGACGGGGACACCGAAAAGCTCAGATCCAGTATGTGCCGCAGCGGCGGCGGCGTGGGCGTGGCCTCGGACATGGAAACGCCCCCCGCGCACGCGAGCGCGAGGGCAAGGCAGACAAACAGGGCCGCAAACCGGCGCATCGGGCGGCGGCACCTCCTTTTGGGGGCTTTCCGATTTCTATTATTCACACGCGGGGCGCGCCTGTCAAGCCTTTTGCACGCGATAGACCCCGCCGAAGGTCTCCACAGAGACAGAGCGCAGCTTCTGCTCCTCCACGGGGCGGTCCTGCGCGCCGGTCTTGCAGGAAGCGATCTCGTCCACGGCCTCGATGCCCTCGATCACCTTGCCGAAGGCCGCGTACTGGCCGTCCAGGTGCGGCGCGTCCGCATGCATCACGAAGAACTGGCTGCCCGCGGAGTCCGGGTGCATCGAGCGCGCCATGGACAGAACGCCGCGGGTGTGCTTTAAGTCGTTCTTCACGCCGTTTAAGCGGAATTCGCCCCGGATGCGCCAGCCGGGGCCGCCCATGCCGGTGCCGGTGGGGTCGCCGCCCTGGATCATGAAGCCGGGGATGACGCGGTGGAAGATCAGGCCGTCGTAGAAGCCGCTCTGAACGAGGCTTACGAAGTTTGCCACGGTGTTGGGCGCGATCTCGGGGTACAGCTCCGCCTTGAAGGTCGAGCCGTTTTCCATGGTAAAGGTCACGATGGGGTTTTTCATTGCGATGCTCCTTCCGTCGGTTCGGGCGTGGCCTCCTCGTCGCCCACCTTCACCACGGGGAAGGTGTGGCCGTGGGTGTCCACGCGAATGCTCTCAATGCTGGTCACGATCAGCGGGCGGTCGTTGGAATCCACGCGCACGGAGGCGATCGCGTCCAGCACCGCGAGGCTCTCCTCGTCCAGCAGCTTTCCAAAGGCGGCGTATTTCCCGTCGTACTCGGGGTAGCTGCCCTGCATGATGAAGAACTGGCTGCCCGCGGAGTCGTAGTCCTGCGTGCGGCACATGGACAGAACGCCGCGCGTGTGCGAAAGCGTGTTTTTCTCGTAGCCGTTTTCGGCGAACTCGCCGCGTATGGCGTAGCCCGGCCCGCCGGTGCCGTTGCCCAGCGGGTCGCCGGTCTGCACGAACGCGCCCGCGACCACGCGGAAGATCTCCAGACCGTCGTAAAAGCCGCTGTTGGCGAGGCTTATGAAGTTGGCCACGGTGTTGGGCGCATAGGTGAGGTACAGCTCGGCGCGCATCTCGCGCCCGTCGACGAGCGTGATGGTGACCGTGGGGTTGGGAACGTCCGCGTAGGGGTCGGCCTCCTCCTCGGGCGCGCCGCAGCCGCCCAGAAGCAGCGCGGGCAGCAGCGCCGCCAGTAAAAACAGAGCCAGCCGCTTCATGGCTCGTCGCCTCCTTTCCGCGTCAAGGGCAGATCAGCGCGCGCTTGCGGCGCACCATCTCGTCCACGCGCTCTATGTACGCCTCTATGTTTTTCACGTTCGGCGCGCGCTCGATGCGCCGCGCGCGGTCGAACAGCCACTTGGTGATCGCGCCCGCGCCCAGCGCCAGCACGCGCGCGGTCTCCTCCATGTTGCCTATGTTGTACAGGCAGGCCCGGCCGCTTCGCGCGTAGCCCACGTTTTCCAGGTTTCCGGCCATGTACTTCTGGCGGTAGAGGTAGTAGGGCAGGTAGCCCTCCTCGCGCAGGCGCTCGCGCGCCAGCGCCGTCATGCGCGCGGCCTCGCCCGCGGGGGTCAGGCCGTGGCCGCCGGCCTCGACGTGCATGCGCTCGTGCAGGCGGCTGGAGCGCTTGATCGCCAGCGCGTGCACGGTGACGCTCTCGGGGCCGAGGCGGATCGTCTCCTCCAGCGAGCGTTCAAAGTCCGCGACGCTCTCCCCCGGCAGCGCGGCGATCAGGTCCATGTTGATGTCGGAAAAGCCCGCCTCGCGGGCGAGGCGATAGGCCGCCACCGTCTCCTGCGAGGTGTGCGCGCGGCCGATGCGCGAAAGCGTAATGTCGTTGAACGTCTGGGGGTTGATGGAGATGCGCGTCGTGCCCATGCGCAGGAGCATCTCAAGCATCGGCCCGTCCACGGTGTCCGGCCGCCCGGCCTCCACGGTCCACTCCACCGCGCCGGGAAACGCCTCGCGCGCGGCGAGCAGCACCTCCTCCAGCGCCTCGCGGGGGATGGCCGTGGGCGTGCCGCCGCCGACGTACACCGCCCGCGCGCGCAGCCCCTGGTCGCGCGTGATGCGCGCCGCGCCATATATCTCGCGCCGGAGCGCCGACACATAGGGCGCCACTAGGTGCCCGTCCCCGATCTCGCCCGAGGAGAACGAGCAGTAGGCGCAGCGCGTCCTGCAAAAGGGGATGCCGACGTATACGTCGAAGCTGTCCGCGGGCGGCTCGCGCAGCCCCGCCTGCATCTGGTGCATCTCGTCCAGCAGCGCGGCGCGCTCCGGCGTCACGTCGAACTCGTCCACCAGCGTGCGCACGGGATCCAGCCCCGCCTCCAGCGCCTCGTAGTAAAGCCGCGAGGGCCGTATGCCGGTCAAAGAGCCCCACGGCGGCCGCACGCCGGTCAGCCTCTTGCAGTACTCGTACAGCGCCAGCTTCACCGCGCGCTTGCGAAGCCGCTTCTGCTCAAGCTCGCCCTCGCCGTCCGCGCCCTGCGCGCGCAAGACGCTGACCGGCCCGCCGCCAAACTGGTCGCGCCAGTGGCCGTCTTCGCGGCGGACGGCGTGCTCGATGCGCACGTCCGCCTCGCCCTCCTCGTTGAAGCAGATCGCCTCTGCGCCGAAGAACAGGCGCACAACGTCCGCCATGTCCTGAACAAAGCCCGTCTCCGGGGTAAAGATGCGGATGGTCATACCTGATAGCGCGCCCTTTCCCGCGCGATGGTGGTCGCCTCGCCGTGGCCGGGGTAGACGCGCGTCTCCCCCGGCAGCTCAAACAGCCTGAGCAGCGAGGCGCGCATGTCCGCGGCGTTGGAGCCGGGGAAGTCCACGCGGCCGTAGCCCGCGCAGAACAGCGTGTCCCCGCTGAAGAGCACGCCCTCGTCCTGCGCCCACAGGCAGACGCCGCCGGGCGTGTGCCCGGGCGTGGGCAAAACGGCAAAGCGCGCGCCGCACACCTCGAGCGCCTCCCCGTAGGCGATGGCCTTCAGCCCCCGCGGGGCGGGCAGGCGCGACCACGCGGCGTTGTAGAGGTTGAGCCGCTCGTCGTTGAGCGCGGGGATGTCCCGCGCGCCCGCGTAGAGCTTCGCGCCCGTGTCGGCGATGAGGCCGGGGACGGCGAGCATGTGGTCGTAGTGGGCGTGCGTCAGGCACACGGCCTCGAGCCTGCGCCCCGCCAGCGCCCTGACGAGCGCGGCGTAGTCGTCCCCGGGGTCGATCACGAACGCGCCTTCTTCGCCCTCCTTGGAGACGATGTAGGCGTTCTCCTCCAGCGCGCCGCAGACGACGGTCTCGATTTTCAGCATCTTAAAACACCTTCCGGCTGTCTATGAGTATGGTCACCGGCCCGTCGTTGACCAGCTCCACGTCCATGTGCGCGCCGAAGCGGCCGGTCTCCACATGCAGGCCCCTTTCCTCGAGCATGGCGCGCATCTTAAGAAGCAGCGGCTCGGCCTCCTCCGGCCGCGCGGCGGCGATGAAGCTGGGGCGCCTGCCGTGGCGCGCGTCGCCCAGGAGCGTAAACTGCGAGACCAGCAGGATCTCGCCGCCCACGTCGATGACGGAGAGGTTCATCTTGCCCTCGCCGTCCACGAACACGCGCAGGCCGGCCAGCTTGTCCGCGCACAGGCGCGCGTCGGCCTCGGTGTCGCCCACCTCGGCCCCGACCAGCACCATGTAGCCCTTGCCGATCTTGCCGATCACTGCATTTTCCACCTTCACGCTCGCGCGCGATACCCTCTGAACCACAAGACGCATATGCTCACCTCGCCACCCGGAACACTTCGATCACGTCCGGGCGTTTTTGCAGGTCCCTGAGCAGCCTGTCGAGCTGCTGCGTGGTCTTGATGACGATGGTCATGTTCATCGTGCAAAGCCCCTGCTTGTTGCGCACCGTGTGCGCCGTCACCGCCGTGACGGGCACCTCCTGCGCGGCGAACATGAGGCTGATCTCGGCAAACAGCCCTGCGTGGTCGTAGCAGAGCATCTGTATGTCGGCCTCGTAGCTGCCCGCGCCGGAGGACTCCCACTCCACCTCGATCATGCGCTCGGGCTCCACGCCCACGTCCTTTAAGTTGATGCAGTCCGCGCGGTGCACGCTCACGCCGCGGCCGCGGGTGATGTAGCCGACGATGGCGTCGCCCGGCAGGGGGTTGCAGCAGCGCGCGAAGCGCACCAGCATGCCGCTCTCGCCCTTGACGATCACGCCGTTGGAGGAGGATGTGGGCGCGGGCTTTTTCGGCTCCTCGATTTTCTCCAGGGGCAGCGGCGGCGCCTCGGCCTTGTTCTGCTTCCTGTACTCCTCCACGAGGCGGTTGAGAAGCTGCATCGTCGAAAACCCGCCGAAGCCGACCGTGGCGTACAGATCCTCCAGCGAGGAGAGCGAGTACCGCTTGAACACGGGCTCCAGAAGGTCGCTCTTGGTCAGCTGGGACATGGAGTAGCCCTGCTTCTTGGCCTCGGCGGCGAGCATCTCCTTGCCCTTGGCGATGTTCTCCTCGCGCTCCTCCTTTTTCAGCCACGCGCGTATCTTGGCCTTGGCCTCGCTGGTCTTGACGATGTTCAGCCAGTCGCGCGAGGGCCCGTGGGCGGCCTGCGAGGTCATCACCTCCACAAAGTCGCCCGTCTCCAGGGAGCTGGACAGGGGCACGATGCGGCCGTTGACCTTCGCGCCGATGCAGCGGTTGCCCACGGCGGAGTGTATGCGGTAGGCAAAGTCCAGGGGCGTGGCCCCGCGCGGCAGGGAGACCACGTCGCCCTTGGGGGTAAAGACGAACACCTCGTCGGCAAACAGGTCGAACTTCAAAAGCTCGCCGAAGTCCGAGGAATCGCGCGCCTCGCTCTGCCAGTCGAGTATGCGCCGCAGCCAGCTCAGCTTGGTGTCCAGCTCGTCGAGCTGCTTGCCCTCCTTGTATCGCCAGTGCGCCGCGATGCCGTACTCGGCGGTGCGGTGCATCTCAAATGTGCGTATCTGCACCTCGAAGGGGCTGCCCTGATTGACCACCGTGGTGTGCAGGGACTGGTACATGTTCGCCTTGGGCACGGAGATGTAGTCCTTGAACCGGCCCGGCACCTGCGGCCAGAGCGTGTGCACCACGCCCAGAACGTAATAGCAGTCCTGCTGGGTGTTGACCAGCACGCGGATGGCGATCAGGTCGTTGATCTGGTCGAAGGACTTGTTTTGCGACTTCATCTTCTTGTAGATGGAATAGAAGTGCTTGGGCCGCCCCTCGATCTCGGCGCGTATGCCCGTCTTGCGCAGGCTGTCCTGAAGCTGCTGCGTCACCGAGGCGATCAGCTTTTCCCGCTCCTCGCGCCGCATGCCCACCTTGGCCACCAAGTCGTAGTAGCCGTCGGGGTCGATGTAGCGCAGGGCGAGGTCCTCCAGCTCCCACTTGATGGTGTACACGCCCAGCCGGTGCGCCAGCGGCGCGTAGATGTCCAGCGTCTCGCGCGCGATGGGCACCTGCCGCTCCGGGCGCTGGTACTTGAGCGTGCGCATGTTGTGCAGACGGTCGGCCAGCTTGATCAGCACCACGCGGATGTCCTTGGCCATGGCAAGGAACATCTTGCGCAGGCTTTCGGCCTGCTGCTCCTCGCGCGAGGAGAAGTCCAGCTTGGCGAGCTTCGTCACGCCGTCCACCAGCAGCGCCACGTCCTGCCCGAACAGCTCGGCGATGGTCTGCGCGGTGACGCTCTCCACGTCCTCCACGCAGTCGTGCAGAAGGCCCGCGGCGATGGTGGTCGCGTCCAGCATCAGGTCCGCCAGGATCACCGCCACCGCGCAGGGATGGACGAAGTACGGGTCGCCGCTCTTGCGCCGCTGCGCGCTGTGCGCCTGCTCGGAGAAGGCGTAGGCGCGGCGCACGAGGTCCATGTCGTCCTCCGGATGATAGCGGCGGATCTTCTCGATCAGTTCCTCGACCGGTATATAGGGACAGTTGCCCACCTTGTCGTTGTTCACTGCCGCGCACCTCCTTCCTTCCCTTCTTCGCGCAGGCAAAGCACGCGCCGCGCCACGCGGCTCTCAAGCGGGTCGCACTTGCGCATGGGCAGCGGCCGCGCCCCGCTGCGCGCATCCAGCTCGATCAGGCGCATGTCCGCAAGCGCCAGCAGCGCCGCCGCCGCGCCGATGGGCGAAAGCCCGCTCTCCGCGGCCGTGAGGCGGCTGAGCCCGGAAAAGCCCTCCCAGCGCGCGGGCCTGCGAAATATGTCGCGCAGCGCGCGATAGGCGTTTCGCATGCCGTCCACGTCCGGGAGCTGCGCAAGCCACGCGCACGGCGGCGCGCCCCGCACGCGCGCGGCCTGTATCCTCCGCGCGTGGGGCGGCTTTTCGCCCACGGGCAGTACGCACACGGCGTTGAACGCGCGCGGGTCGCCCGGATAGCCGCCTACGCACAGGTCGAAGCGCGCCTCGCCCTCCGCCTCCAGCGCGTCCAGCAGAAACTCCGCCTGCTCCGCGTCCCACGCCACGGCCAGCGCGCCCTGTGGCCATTGCGCAAACAGCGCGCGCAGCGCGGCCGCCTCCGCCGCCTCCGCGTCCGCCGTCTCCTCACTATTATAGAGCATTTCTGTTAAGAAACGAATCACGAGCTCATCCTGCCGCTCCCGGGCGGAGCGAAGAAGCTCTCGCGCGTCCACGGGCTCCATGGCGCGCACATCCATCTCCACCGACGTCCTGCCCTGCCAGAGGTTCAGCTTCGGGGAGAACAGAAGGTCGCACGCGCCCGCCGCCTGGCAGGCGCGCTCCCCGGCGGAGAACATCACGCCGATGCACGCGCCGCTTCCGTCGCGCGCGCGCATGCGCAGGTGCGCGCCGTCCCGCCCCACGCGCCGCGCGTCCTCCACGAGCGCCCGGGCGCGCAGCACAGGCGCGGGGTTTCCGAGCCCGGTGGGCTGCATCGCCTCCAGGGAGGCCACCGAGAACGCGTCCAGATCGCCCAGAGACACGTCCAGGTCGTACTCGAGCGCGGGGATGTACGCCTCCGCGGGCGCCTGCGCGCGCAGGTGCGCCTCCAGCGCCTCGACAAACGGCGCGAGGTTTTCGCGCGACAGCGTGAGCCCCGCGGCCTGCCGGTGCCCGCCGAAGCGCAGAAGGTGCTCGCCGGTCGCGGTGAGCGCCGCGAAGATGTCCACGCCGGGGATGGAGCGGCACGAGCCCTTGAGCACGCCCTCCTCCTCGCTGAGCAGTATCGTGGGATAGCGGTACTTCTCCACCAGCCGCGAAGCCGCCAGCCCCACCACGCCCGTGTTCCAGCCCGCGCGCGCGAGCACGATGGCGCGGTGCGCGGGAAAGTCGAAGCCGCGCAGCATCTCCTCGGCCTGCGCGAGCATTTCCGCCTCCACGCGGCGGCGCTCGGTGTTTTCCGCCTCCAATTCGGCGGCCAGCGCGTCCGCGCGCGCCTCGTCCTCGCACACAAGCAGCTCCAGCGCCCGCCGCGCGCTGCCCAGCCGCCCGCCCGCGTTCAGGCGCGGGCCGATCTGAAAGCCCAGGTGCCCCGCCGTGAGCGCGCGCTCCTCCAGCCCCGCCGCGCGCCTGAGCGCGCGCAGCCCCACGCGCGGCCGCCGGTTCATGCGCTCGAGCCCCAGATGCACGATGGCGCGGTTCTCCCCCAGCAGCGGCACCACGTCCGCCACGGTGGAAAGCGCCGCCAGATCGACGTATTCCATGGCCGCCTCGCGGCCGGAGAGCGCCTCGATGAGCTTGAAGGCCACGCCCGCGCCGGACAGGTATTCACACGGGTAGCCGCCCAGCACGGGGTCCACCACCGTGCAGTCGGGAAGCTCCGCGCCGGGGCGGTGGTGGTCGGTGACGATCACGTCCATGCCCAAAGAGCGCGCAAGGCGCACCTGCTGCGCGGCGGTTATGCCGCAGTCCACCGTGATCAGGAGCTTCGCCTCCTGCGCGAGCGAGCGGATCGCCGCGTCGTTGAGGCCGTAGCCCTCCAGATGGCGGTCGGGGAGGTACACGCGCGCGTTTGCGCCCAGGGAGGAGAGGTGCAGCTGCATCATCGCCGAGGCGGTCACGCCGTCCACGTCGTAATCGCCGTAGACGCAGATGCGCTCGCCGCCCGCCACCGCCGCGCGCACGCGCGATGCGGCCCCGCGCATGCCCGGAAGCAGCATAGGGTCGTGCAAAAGCGACGCGTCCGGCGCGAGAAACGCCTCCGCCTCCGCGGCGGAGCCGAAGCCGCGCTCGATCAACAGAGCGTGCAAAAGCGCCGACATCCCCTCCGGACGCTCGAAAAACACCCTTTCCGTATTGCGCTTGCGATAGACGAGCATGCGTCCCCTCCGCGTTCCTTTGTATGCCGCCGGTCGGTGAAGAAAAGGGAACCCGCGATCGAGCGATCCCGGATCCCCTTGTCGGTTTGCTTACTTGCCGGAGCGCCCGCCCAGGCGCGCCCACACATCGCCCGCGAAGGCGCAGGCCCACGCGATGGAGGTCAGCACGCCCGCCAGCAGCGCAAGGCCCGTCGCGCGCGCCGCGCCCGGCCCGAGCGCGAGCATGCACACCGCGCCCACCAGCATCGGAAAGCCCGTGGCCAGCGCGCGCCGCCAGACCTCCGGCGAAGCCTTCTGGACGATCTGCGCGCGCGGCATGCGCGTCTTGCCCGGCATGCGGGAGAGCTCGCGCAGCCGGTCGAGCGCCTGCGCGCTCATCAGCACCGAGAGCACCGCGCAGCAGAGCACCGCCCCCGCGAAGGAGACGTCCACGCGCAGCGCCCAGCCCGCGAGGCACGGCAGCGCGCAGCTCATCAGCGCGCTCGCCACGCCGCCCAGCAGCGCCGCGAGGCCGCCGGACACGCCGTGGAAGATGGCGAGCAGCGCGGCAGCGCCCACGCAGGCGACCGCCAGCGCGATCAGCGCCCACACCCACACGTCGCTTCCGTATGCGGCGCCTGCGCTCTGCTCGGACACGAGGCGCGCTGCGGGATAGCGGGCGAGGAGCGCCTCCTCCAGCGCGGGCAGCGCGGCGCAGAGCGCCTCGGCCTGGTCGGCGGGCACGCGGATCTGCACGTCCGTCAGGCCGCTTGCGGCCTCGTCGGCCGTCGCGTCGTCGGCGGTTTCGTCCGTCGCGGTATCGGCCGTCGCGTCGGAGGCGGTATCATCCGTCGCCGTGTCGGCCGTCGCGTCGGCGGCAGTCTCATCCGTCGTAGTATCAGTAGTCGCGTCGGAGGCGGTATCATCCGTCGCCGCATCGGTGGTCGCGTCGGAGGCGGTATCATCCGTCGCGGTATCGGCGGTCGCATCGTCCGAGGCCTCCTCCACGGTCGCGTCGGTTCGGATCACCTGCGCGCCGGAGATGCCCGCGTCGCGCACGGCGGCCTCCACGTCGGAGAGCGCAAATTCCTCGCCCAGCGCGAAGCGCACCACCGCGCCGCCGCTCAGGCTCGCATCGCCGCGAAGCCCCGCGCCGCACAGCTGCAAAACAAGCGCCACGACCACGATGGCCGCGCACGCAATGCCCGTCGCGCGCCGGGGAAGGCGCGGGGCCTTCAGCGCGGCCGCGGGCGTCGCATCGCAGATTTCCAGCGCCGCGCCCGTCATAAAGCGCGACAGCGCCAGAAGCAGCGCCAGCGCGCTGAGCGAGGCGATCAGAAGCGCCACGGCAAACGCGCGCACCGCGTCGGAGCCCAGCCAGTACGCAAGCCCGCCCGCCAGCGCGAGCGCGACCCCGCCCTCCAGCCAGGCGCGCGCCGAGGCGCGATACGCGCGGCGCAGCGCGATCTTCGGGGCGTGCCCCTGTTTGTACTGGTCCGCATACTGCTCCAGCAACAGCGCGCTCCCGCCCGCCATTGCGCCCAGCCCCAAGAGCAGGCCCGCCGCGGCAGAGAGCGTCATGCGCGCAAAGGGGAGCTCGCACAGCAAAATCACCACCGCCAGCGCCCAGACAAACAGGTTCAGCGCCGCGGCCACGCCCGCCATGCGGTAGCGCACAATCAGCAACAGCGCCGCCGCCGCCAGCGCCGCGCACAGCGCGATGGTCGTCATCAGCGCGGCGTTCTCGCCCAGCAGGGGGCTCACGCTCTGCGTGCTCGCAAGCGTCACGCCCTCGGGCAGCTCGCCCGCGTCCATCACCGCGGCCAGCCGCTGCGCGGCCTCCTCCGCCTCGGCGTAGGTGGCGTAATCGGTCACGGGGATCAGCCCGGCACCGCCTTCGAGCACCAGGTCCATCCCCGCGGTGGAGACCTGCGCGCCGTCGAGGTAGACGTAGGCGGTGGTGCCCGTAAGCTCGTCCGCGGACTCGGCCAGGCGCTGCGCGGCCTCGTCGGTCACGCGAAACTCCACGGCGGGCACGCCGCTTCCGGTATCGTCATAGGCGGTCACGGCGGAGGCGGAGGCGATGTCCGCGCCCTCGAGCAGCACATTGCCGCTCGCATCGGTCAGCTCCACATGCCCGGTCGCGCACACCTCGGAAAGCAGTTCCTCCGCGCCGCTGCGCGCGGGGATATCCACGCGCACGCCGTCGCCGAGCAGGGAGACGCTCACCCCTCCCAGCTCCAGCGTGGACACGCGCGCGCGAAGCACGTCCACGGCCTGCTGCGCCGTGTCCTCGCTCGCGCTCAGCTCGGCGGATACGCCGCCGCCCAGGTCGAGCCCGGGCTTTAAGAAGTCGCGGAAGGGATAAAAGCGATACTTGCCCACGCGCAGGCTGCCCGTAAGCCCCAGAACGGCCACCACAAGCGCCAGCGCGAACACCACGCTCAGTTTTACAATGCTCCTGGTCTTGCTCTGCATAACGTCCGGCCTCCCGGAAAATCTGATAATTAACTATTATAAGCGCCCAAACCACGCACGTCAATAGATTAACCAAAAGTGCCCCGATTTGCTCGATTTTCTGTGGTATGCTTGTAAAGAAAGGCGGGAAAACCGATGCGGATACGCTCCAATCCCCATACGCACACGACATTTTCCGACGGCCGCTCCACGCCCGAGGAGCAGGTGGCGCGAGCGCTCGAGCTCGGCTTTGTCTCCCTGGGCTTTTCCGACCACTCCGCGCAGCGCGTGGACGCGTTTGCGGGCATGCCCGAGGCGCAGGAGGGCGCGTACGCGGCATGCGTGCGCGATCTGGCGGCGCGCTGCGCGGGCCGCCTGCGCGTGTGGCTGGGGCTGGAGCTGGACAGCGACTTCGGCCTCGCCGGGCGCGAGGACTACGACTACATACTGCTCAGCGGCCACTACGCCGTGGGTGGCGGCATGCGCGCGCTGCTGGATTGCAGGCCGCGCCGCGCGCAGGTGTTCGAGGTGCGCGACCGCGCCTTTGCCGGGGACGGCGAGGCCATGGCCGCGGACTACTTTTCGCGCCTGGGAAGGCGCGCTTTGCAGCTGCGGCCGCAGATACTGGGGCACTTCGACCTTGTCAAGTACTTCAACGCCGGCGGCGCGCTCTACGACCCGCGCAGCCCGCGCGTACGTCGCGCGGCGCTTGCCGCGCTGGAGGACATACGCGCAAGCGGCGCGCTCCTGGAGGTCAACACCGGCGGCATGGCGCGCGGCTATATGGACGAGACCTACCCCTCCCGGCCCCTCATACGCGCGTGGCGGGAGATGGGCGGCGGCGTGATCCTCGGCTCCGACTGCCACGACGCGGCGCTGATGGACTACGGCTTCGAGCAGGCCTGCGCGCACCTGCGGGAGGACGGCTTTTCCGGCGTGTGGGAGCTGGGCGGCGAGGGCGAGCCGATGTTTGTCGAGCGGCGATTCGACGATTCGGACACGGCGCTGCCATGATATTAACACATATTTTATCATATGGATAAAAATCTTAATGTCTTTTATATGACGCGCGCGAAGTTTCCATATATAATAGTATCTGGTGGGAGTTGCGCATGCCGACGGCCCGGCGCGCGGCTTCCAATGCATGTATTTCATCAAACAAGGGGGATGCGCAATGTCTGGGTCTATGCCGCGTTGGCAATCTCGATCGCTTCATTCGTCGTGGCCGGTTACTTTTACAAGTGGGTCAAGGCGCTGCCGGTCGCAAACGACCGCCTCAAAGAGGTCGGCGGTCTCATCCGCGACGGCGCGTTCACGTTCCTCAAGCGCGAATACCGCATACTCGGGCTGTTCTCGCTGGTGGTGATGGTGCTGATCGTGCTGTTCTTCCCGCACCCGATCTGGATGGGCGACCCGGGCAAGAACGTCACCATGGCGCTGATCTACCTGTTCGGCACGGCGCTTTCGGGCCTTGCGGGCTATGTGGGCATCTCCATTGCCACGCTGGCCAACGTGCGCAGCGCCACCGCCGCGCAGGACTCCATTCAGAAGTCCTTCATGGCGGGCTTCCGCGGCGGCGCGGTGATGGGCATGGCGGTCGTGGGCACGTCGCTTGCGGGCGCGGCGCTGGTGTACCTGATCTGGCGCGACCCGGACATCGTGCTCGCCTTCTCCTTCGGCGCGAGCTCCCTGGCGCTGTTTGCCAAGGCGGGCGGCGGCATCTTCACCAAGACCGCCGACATCGCCGCCGACCTGACCGGCAAGGTCGAACTCGGCATCCCCGAGGATGACC
>DXVG01000080.1 GCA_019409045.1 Clostridiales bacterium
CCGAGCTCGAGGTGATGAGCTTTGCCTACCGCATCGCGGCGCTGATACCGCGCCCCCTGCCCGCGCCCTCGCCCCTGCCCCCGCAGACGGACAACCGCCTGCTCAGCCTCCGGCGGATGATGGGCTTTGTGCAAAAGCACTACCGCGAGAAGATATCTCTGCAGGACATCGCCGCCGCGGGGGGCGTGAGCGTCAGCGCCTGCTGCGTCATATTCCGCAAAAACATCGACCAGACGCCCATGGGCTACCTCATGCGCTACCGGCTGGAAAAGGGCATGGAGCAGCTCCGCAACCCCAACCTGACCGTGACGGAGATCGCCCGCGCCGTGGGCTTTGGCGGCGCGAGCTACTTTACCGAGTGCTTCCGGCGGCACCTGCAGGTGACGCCCCTGCAGTACCGAAAGCACTACGGGGATGCCTGGGCCGCCTCGGGCGAGTGAAAGTTTATGTCGATGTCGCCGTTGTTCGCGGACACCTCCAGCGCCTTTTCGCCGTCGCCCATCTGCTCGGGCAGGTTGCTCTCGCCCTTTTTGACCTGCGCGCTTATGGTGAACTCGTCCACGCTTCCGAGCACGGTTCCGCAGATGTCGCCGTTTTTGACCTCCAGCGTGAGCGCCTCGCCCACCTCCAGCGCGTCAAAGCGTATGTCCCCGCCGTTTACGCGGATGCTCGCCGACGCGCCCAGCGAGATCGGCTCGAGCGTCACGTCCTCGTTCGTGGTCTCGATCTGCAGCGAGGAGAGCGCGTCCTCGGGGACGCTCAGGCGGATCGCCCGGTACTCGGCGTCGCTCTTGAAGCCGAAAAAGTCGTACCACTGCCGGTCCTGCTCAAGCGTCACGCGCAGCGTGCCCTCCGAGAGGTCGAACTGGTAGTACTCCTTCTCGCTCTGATAGCAGTCCACGCGGATGGTCCCGTCCGTGGAGGCGACGACCTCCACGCTCCGGTCGGTCGCCTCGATGACCACGGTGTGTACCTCGGCCGCGTCGATCTGGTACGTCTCCGGCGAAAACGTCTCCGCCTGCGCAATGCACGGCGCGGCGCTGAGCATCAGCGCGAGGCACGCGAGCAGCACTGTCCGTTTTTTCATCTCAATTTCCTCCTGTTGCTTCTTTCCGGCCGCGCGTGCGCGCCGCCGGTCGCAATGGGAGTATAAACCCTTGTGTCGCACAAAAGTCAAGGGGGGAAATGCATGTCGGAGGAATATACGATCCAGCAGGCGGCGCGCATGGTGGGCGTGACCTGCGAAACGCTGCGGCACTACGACCGCATCGGCCTTGCGCCGCCCGCGCGCCGCGACGAGTGGACGGGCTATCGCTACTATTCCCGCGCGCAGATCGTGCGCCTGAGCACCATCTGCGCGCTTCGGCGCATGGACATACCGCTGGAGGAGATCGCTTCGGCGCTGGAGATGGACGATCTACAGGCAGTGGTGCGCTTTTTCGAGCGGGCGGAGCAGCGCGCCGAGGAGAAGATCGCCCGCCTGCGCTACGCAAAGGAGCAGATCGAAAGGGCGCGCGCGGCCTATCAGGACAAGCTGCGCGCGCCGGAGGGGGAGGACGCGCCGTTCGTGCGCAACCTCCCGGAGCGCGTCATACTGCTCTCGGACACGCTGCGCGAGCCGACGCTGGACAACCTGTGGAGCTACCAGTCGTCGTTTTACGCGCAGCTGTCCGAGCAGGAGCGCGAGCACTTCGCCTTCGAGGACCTGGCGGGCATACTCCACCGCGACGGGGACGCGCGGCTGTTCGCCGTGTGCCTGTGCCACTGCGAGCGGCCGGGGCTGGAGGTGCTGCCCGCGGGCGAGTACCTGTGCGCAAACTGCGAGGAGCGCGACCGCCGCGCCGTGCTGGACGGCCTTCTGGAGCGCGCGCGGGAAAGGCGCGGCGAGAGCGGGCAGATCGCCGTGGAGATCGTGGTGGTGTGCGGCATACTGCAATGGAAGTATCAGGCGCAGGTGTACCTCGGCCCCGCGCGCGGCGCGTAGGCGTCAGCTTTCCGCCTCCGGCGGCGCGGCGATGCCGAACAGCAGCATGCCCAGCAGCCGCTCCATGCGCCGGAGGGGATCGGCGTCCGCCTCCTGCGGCGCGTCGCAGAGCGCGAAGAACTCCCAGAACAGCGCCTCCACGGCCTCGGCGTACCGCTCGGCATCGCGCGCGCGAACGCCGGGGCGCAGGGCAAGCCGCGCGATCGCATGACGCATGAATTCGCGGTTGAGCTCGCGCAGGGGGGCGCGCAGTGCGTGGATCGGCTCGCGCAGGTGCGCGGGCGCGCGCAGCAGCGCGCACTCGAACACGCCCTTTTCGTCGGGCCGCTCCCGGAAGTACGCCTCGCGGCAGAGGAAGTAATCGCGCATGGCGCGCGAGGCCTCCAGCTGCGCAAGGCCGTCCATCTCCCGCTCCAGATAGAGCCGCAGGCGCGCGAAAACCTCCTCCACGCACGCCAAAAACAGGGCGTCCCGGCCGGAGAAGTAGTGGTACATCGCGCCCTTGGAGATGCCGTGGCGCGCGCACAGGCTGTCGATGGTCACGCCCTCGTAGCCGGACGCAAAGTCCTGCATGGCCGCGGCGAGTATGTCGCGCCTGCGCTTTTCGCGCCGCTCCGCCTGCTTCACTTTACCGCCGCCTTTCCGATCTCACCGGCCCACTCAAAGCCCTTCTTTGCAAGGAACACGGCGATGATCTCGTTGATGACCGCCGCCGCGGCGATGGTGCCCTGAATGATGGAGGCGCTTTCCGGGTCCGGCCCCTCCAGCATCGACACGGCGATGCCCGTAAACACCAGCGAAACGCCCGAGTGCGGCAGGAGCGTAAGCCCCAGATAGCGGCGCACGGTGGTCGGGGCGCCGGTGGCGCGCGCGCCGACGTAGGCGCCGGTGTACTTGCCCACGGCGCGGGAGATGATGTATACCGCCGTATAGACGCCCGCGCCGAAGATCAGGTGATAGTCCAGCGGCGCGCCGAGGTTGAGGATGGCCACGATCAGCGAAATGGCGATGGCGGGATGCATCACATCCATGATGTCGGTGAGCTGCTTTTGCGGGATCATGTTGGCAAACACGGCGGAGAACGCCATGCCGATGAGCATGAAGTTGATGACCTGCATCGGCAGCACCACTTCGTTCAGATACATGCCCAGCGCCCAGGAGAGCAGCAGCATGCCCGACATGACCGCCACCGAGGCGCGCTTGCCATTGACCAGGCGCAGCAGCTTCCCGGCGACAAAGCCTGTGGCGATGCCGAGAAATACCGGCAGGAACACATAAAACAGCATCGCAAACACGCAGACGCCCGTGGTGGAGATGCCCGCGCTCACCAGCGCGACGACCGTGAAAAACACCGCCGCGCCCACCAGATCGTCCAGCGCCGCCATGGGGATGAGCGTGCTGGTCACCGGCCCGGAGGTCCGCATATCCGTGACGATGGACAAAGAGGGCGCGGGCGCGGTGGCCAGCGCGATGCCGCCGAACAGGAACGCCAGATAGACCGGCACGCCGGCGAAGTGAAAGATCACGCCGAACACGAGGCTGACCACCAGAAACGTGCCCAGAGATTCCGTGATGGTCGTCACCACGATCTGCTTGCCCGCCTTGCGTATCTCCTGCCAGATCAGCTCCGTGCCGATCATCAGGCCGAACACGCACTCCATGATGTGTATCATCACGGTGAACCAGCGCGCCTCCAGCATGGACTGGCTCAGAAACCCAAAGGCGTGCGGCCCCAGCGCCATGCCCGTGAGCAGCCAGCCGAGGATGGAGGGCAGTTTCAGCTTCGCCACCAGGCGGCCGACGAAAAACGCCAGCGCGACGGCGGCGAGCAGCTTGAGAACGTCGAGCAGGACGGCCATACAAAAGGACTCCCTTCGCAGCGGAAAAATTATAGACGAAATCGTCTACTTTTTCAGTATAGCAAAGGGGAGCGGCCGCGTCCACGCCGTTTTGGTAAACGAAATGTGTCGATTGCAGGAACGTCGCGCAGATGAAGGCAAAAAATCCCCCGCGCAGGCGGGGGGACATGTCACAGAAGCGTCACATCATTGATCAGCAGCTTGAACTTCAGCCCCAGAAACTCCGCCGCGCGGCGGCAGAGCAGCATGCGGGTCAGGAAGATCTCAAAGTAGTCCATCACCGCGCAGATGTCGGTGTCGATGGTCAGCTGCAAGGTCACCGCGTCGCGCCGGGGGCTTATGACCAGCTGGGAGGATTCCACGGCGTAGTTGACGCGGTCGTGTATGTCGCCCGCGTACACGGCGCGGGGCCGCACGCGGCTGCGGCGCACGTCGCCCTTGTCGGCCAGGATCAGCGCCGCGGCGATCTCGTTCACCGGCGCGCCGGTGCCCTCGTCGTGGTTGCCGATGGCCGAGACCACCATGGCGATCTCCTCGGCGGGCATGCCCATGTGGTCGAGTATGCGAAAGGCCATCACCGCGCCGGACATGGCGTGCTCGTGGCGGTTGACGGTGTTGCCGATGTCGTGCATGTACCCGGCGATGCGGGCGAGCTCCTGCGTGCGCTCGGAATAGCCCAGCGTGCCCAGTATGTCCGCAGCCAGCGTGGCCGCGCGCGTGACGTGGGCAAAGGAGTGCTCCGTGTAGCCGATGGCCTCCATCACCTTGTCCGCCGCGCGTATATAGGCGTTGATCTCCGCGCTGTTTTTTACATCCTCGTATGTCACCATAGCTGTGTGCCTTCCCCGGCGCTAGAGAGCGCCGCGCTTTATGTAGTCAAATAGCGCCGCCGCGCTTTTTTCGGCGGCATCGTAAAACACCTCGCGCTCGAGCATGTTTTCCAGGTAGTGCGCGTCGCTGGAGTGCAAAACGCGCATGCCGGAGGTGTCCAGCGCGCATGGAAGCTCCCGCCAGACCTCCACCGCGGCCACGTCGAGCCCCGGCGGCAGAAAGCCCAGCACGTTCAAAAGCCCGTTGTTGCCGCGGTTGATGTGCGCGGGCACGGCCGCGCCGCCGCGCGCGTTGATGCGCTCCACCAATTCGTCCAGCGACAGCGAAAGCGCGCTGAGCAACAGCAGCTCCTCCGTGCCGATCTCCTCGTCGTTTTCGTCCAGCACCGCCTGCCGCCCGAACAGCTCGGGGCGGTTGGGGATGGGCGGCAGGCAGGCGTGTATCTCCTCGGAAAACGCCAGCGCGCCTGCAACGTCGGGAAAATAGGAAAGCAGGTGCGCCTCCTCGGCGGTGGTCAGCTCCATCGCGGGCAGCAGCACCACGCCCATCGCCGCGCACGTCTTTTCCAGCGCGGGCAGGTTGCGCGCGCTGTTGTGGTCGGCCACGGCGATCGCATCCAGCCCCTTGAGCATAGCCATGCCCGCGATGTTGTTGGGCGTCATCAGCTCGTCGCCGCAGGGCGACAGGCAGGAGTGGATGTGCAGGTCGCAGTACAGCCGCATGTCACAGCCTCCGTTCCAGCTTCACGCACTTTGCAAGCACGCGCGCCTCGGCGGCGGGCAGCGTCTGCGAGCAAAACTCGCGGTCGTAGCTCTGCAGATGCACGCGGTTTCCATCCAGCTTGTTGGCCTTGCGCGCCGCGCGCTTTGCGCCCAGCAAAAACAGGCTGATCGCGCCGTCCTCCACCTTCTGCGTCGGCACGCACAGCAAAAGGTCGCCCGCGTGTATGCGAAAGCCGCGCAGCGCGTCGTCCGGGCAGCGGAAGAAGAACACCTTGTCCGGCGCGCCGCCCTCGATTTTGCCGCCGATCACGGGCACGAGCACATGGTCCACCACGCGGGAGTCCTCGTCCGTCACCGGCACGCGCTTGACCACGCCGCCCAAGGCGTCCAGCCAAGCGGCCTGGTCGCCCTCCTGCTTTTGCGGCTCGTTGACCGGCAGCGTGTACGGCCGCGGCCGGGGCCGGAGCTGCGCGGCGGGCTCCTGCGCCACCTCCAGCTCGGCGGACACGGGATTGTCCACGCCCAGTATCTTCAGCATGCGCTGCGCCTGCTCGTCGGACACGATGCGCCGGCCCGCCTCGATCTCCCGGATCACGCTCTCGGCCATGCCGCACTTGCGGCCGAGCGCCTTTTCGGTCATCTTCGCCTGCAGGCGCGCGCTGTGGATGGTTTCGCCAAGTCTGCTCATAAAGACCTCCTCCATTACACGGCTATTATAGCACGGGCGGCGGGGCCGGGCAAGCACAATCCGCGACAGGGCCCCGCGGCCGGGCGTTTTTTGCCCGAAAACCGGCCCGGAATCGTCACACAAAACGTTACACTCTGTTCATGGAATGACCACGCGAAAAGGCGATCGGCGTGCTATACTTGCACCGTGCTCCGGAAAGGAGGGATGCGCATGGAAAACGCTCGCAGAGGCATGGCGCTGCTGCTCGCACTCGCGCTCGCGTGCGGCGGCGCGCTGGCGCAGGAGGCGGTCAACCCGCGCGTGGAGATGGAATCCGCCGCGGATGTGCTCGCCGCGCTCGGCTTTGCCGTGGAGGCGCCGGAGGGCGCGGAGGCGAGCTACGCCGTCATCGGCGGCGCGACCGGCGAGGCGACCTTCTCCGCAGGCGGGCTTGCCTGCACGCTGCGCGCCTCGCGCACACAGGACGACATCTCCGGGCTGTTTATGGAGATGAGCGAACCCACCGAGCAGGAGCGCCCCACGGGGGAGGAAGCAGTAACCGTCGCCCACCGCGCGACGGACGAAAACGGCGGCTATGACGTCTATACCTGGTTTGTGGACGACGTGCAGTACTGCCTGGTACTCCACGGCGAGGCCGACGCCGCAGTCGCCGAACAGACGCTTCAGGGCGTGATCGAGGCCTGCGCGGGCTGACGCGCCGCGCGGCCGCCCCGCGGCGTGTGCCCCGGGGACGCACATTGTACGCAAGATAAGGAGGAATACCGATGAAAAAACTGCTTGCCATGCTTTTGACGCTTGCCATGTTCTGCGGCGCGGCGCTCGCGGAGACGGACGAGACCGCGCAGACCGACGCGCAGACGCGCCAGCGCGATATAACCGTGGAGGGCGTGACCGAGACCATCAACGAGACGCTCTACGCCTCCACGGCGGGCTACAGCTTCTGGCTGCAGGATGGATGGAGCCTGACGTATGATACAGCCGCGACCGATGACACGGCCACGACCGATGACACGGCGGCGACCGACGACGCGGCGGCGACCGACGACGCGGCGGCGACCGACGACGCGGCGACGACCGACGATGCGGCCGCGGACGTCTCCTATCCCGCGGAGGTGTTCGTCCCCGCGGATAACGCCGACGTCTCCCTGACCATACAGCCCTCCGCCAGCCTGACCGCCGACGACGCAGACACCTCCCTCCAGGAGGCCGCCTACACCGACGACGCGGACACCTCCCTCCAGGAGGCCGCCTACACCGACGACGCGGAGGCCACCGTGGGCGAGATCCAGACCTTCACGCTCGATAACGGCCTGGAGGCCAAGAGCATCGAAGTCCTCTCCGGCGGCGTGGTCTATTGCTACTACTTCGTCCCCGGCGCGATGCTCACGCTGTGCGTGACCGCGCAGTTCCCCGAGGAGGCCACCGAGGGCTACGGCGCGCGCATGGACGAGATGGTCCGAAGCGTGGAGTTCTCCGTGTGGTAAGCCCGCGCGACATCCCATCCCCCCAAAAAACGGCTTGCGAAGCATGGCTTCGCAAGCCCAGTATGTTGACAAAGTCAACAGACTGGCAGGGCGTTGAGAAAGCCCGCAAGACA
>DXVG01000081.1 GCA_019409045.1 Clostridiales bacterium
GCGTGGGCAGCGTGTGGTTCGGCCCGGAGAGGTAATCGCCCAGCGCCTCGGGCGCGTTGCGGCCCAGGAAAATGCTGCCCGCGTTCTTCACCGCGCCGAGCAGCGCGAACGGGTCGCTCACGCACAGCTCCAGGTGCTCGGGCGCGAGTTCGTTGGCGATCTCCACGCCCTCGAGCAAGTCGTCCGCCACGATGATCTTTCCGTTTTGCTCGATGGAAGCGCGCGCAATGTCCGCGCGCGGCAAAAGCGGCAGCTGCCGTTCGATCTCCCGGGCGACGGATTCGGCCAGCGCCGCGCTGTCGCACACGAGCACGGCGGAAGAAAGCCGGTCGTGCTCCGCCTGGCTGAGCAGGTCCGCCGCCACATGCGCGGGGTTGGCCTGCGCGTCCGCCACGACCAGTATCTCGCTCGGCCCTGCGATCATGTCGATGTCCACCTGCCCGTATACCTGCCGCTTGGCCGTGGCGACATAGATGTTGCCCGGGCCGACGATCTTATCCACCCGGGGCACGCTCTGCGTGCCGTATGCCATTGCCGCGATCGCCTGCGCGCCGCCGGCCTTCACGATAACATCCACGCCCGCGATCTTCGCCGCCGCCAGAATGGCCGGGGCGATTTTCCCGTCCGGCCCGGGCGGGGTCGCCATCACGAGTGTGGGAACGCCCGCGATTTTGGCCGGGATCGCGTTCATCAGCACGGTGGAGGGATAGCTCGCCGTGCCGCCGGGCACATACAGCCCCGCGCGGGCGACGGGCAGTATCCGCTGCCCCATCACAATGCCCCCGCGCTCGCAGGCGATAAAGCCCTCGCGCTTCTGGCGGCGATGGAACGCTTCGATGTTCTCCTTCGCGCGCGCGAGCACGCGGAGCAGTTCGCCCTCCACCGCGGCGCAGCCTTCCTCGATTTCCTCCCGCGTAGCGAGCAGCGACGCCTGCCGGGGCGCGCCGAATTTTTCGTTCAGCTTTAGAACCGCCGCGTCGCCCTCCTCGCGCACGGCCCGCAGGATTTCGCGCACGTCGCTCTCCACATGCGTGGGCACGCGGTTGTCCCCGCGCGAAAGGATCTCCTCCCGCGCCGTTTCCCTGCTTTTCAAAATGCGGATCATGCGATCGCCTCCAGCTTCGCCTTGATTTCGTCGATGAGCGCCTGGTGGAACTGGTAGCTCGCGCGGTTCGCGATCAGGCGCGCGCTCGACGGGGCGATCACGCTGAACACGCTCAAATCGTTTTCCTTCAGCGTGGTACCGGTCTCCACGATGTCCACGATCACGTCCGAAAGGCCCAGGATCGGCGCAAGCTCGATGCTGCCGTTGAGCTTGATGATGTCGATCTGCCGGTTGAGGGAGAGGTAGTAGTTCTGCGCGATGTTGACGTATTTTGTGGCTACGCGCAGGGGCAGGCTCACGTCCTCCACCCAGCCGTTTTTCGCCGCGACGGCGACCACGCACTTGCCGAATTTCAAATCCAGCAGCTCGTACACGTCCGGCTCGGTCTCCATGAGCGTATCCTTGCCCGCAACGCCGATGTCCGCCGCGCCGCGCTCGACGTAGATCGCCACGTCGGACGGCTTCACCAGGAGATACCGCACGCGCCCGTCCGGACTTTCCACCACCAGCTTGCGGCTGTCCTCGCCCAGCGCCAGCTCGCCAAAGCCGATCTGAGAAAACAGCTTGAGAACCTTGTCGCCCATGCGCCCCTTGGGCAGCGCGATATTAAGCATGCAGCTCCACCTCCATCCGCCCGTCGCCCAGGAGGCGGTACACCCGCCGCGCGCGCACGCTCTCGGGCAGTTCCCGCTCCGCGCGCACGCTGATGCCCTCCTTGAGAAGTGCAGCCACCGCCTGCGCCGCCGTCGCGGGCGCGGCATCGCCATACACCAGCAGCGCGTCCACGTCGCAGGGCCTGGTTTCGCGCATCGCGCGCTCCAGATCGTCCAGATACAGGGCAAAGCCCAGCGCGCTCTGAGGCTTGTTCAGCCGCCGCATCATGTTGTCGTACCGCCCGCCGCTCATCACCGCGCGCGGGATCCCCTTCACATAGCCCTGGAACACCAGCCCGTTGTAGTAGTCCAGATCGTTCACCACCGAGAAATCCACGCGCACGTCGGCAAGGTCGTCCAGCGCCGAAAGCGCGCCCGAAAGCGCCTCCAGCTCGCCCACCGCCGCATCCATCTCCGCGTTTTTGCACAGCGCGCGCAGCGCGGGAAGCGCATCGCCCAGCGGCTGGGAAAACGTGGCGAGCCCGCACAGCACGCCGGCCCATTCTTCGCCCACACCGTTCCTGTCAAGGACCGCTGCGACCGCGCTGCGGTTCTTCTGCCTGAGCGCGGAAAGCATCTCGTCGCGCGCTTCCATGGGGAGCGCGCACGCGTCCAGCAGCGCCGTGACAAACCCCATGTGGCTTAGGTTGAGCACGCTCTCGCCGCCCGTGGCGCGCAGACTCTTTTTCGCCAGCGAAACCACTTCCGCCTCCGCGTATCCCGTGCCGCCGCCGATGAATTCCAGACCCATCTGCCAGATTTCCCCGTATTCCCGGCTGTTCTTTTCGCGCCGGAACACGTTCTCGTGATAGTACAATTTCTGCGTCTTCACGTCCGGCTTGGCGTTTTTCACGATGCTCAGCGTGACGTCCGGCTTGAGCGCCATCAGCATACCGTTCGGGTTGGAAAATGTGATGATGTTCTCCCCGCGCAGAAAGTTCTTGTTCTCCCGGTACATATCATAGGGTTCAAACTTGGCCATCCGATACAGCCGGTAGCCGTATTGCTCGTACAGCGCGCGCAGCGAAAACTGCAGCCGCACATCGCCCGGCAGCGCGTCTATTGCCGTCGTCATCCGCACACCTCCCGAAAGCATTGGAGACAGTATATCATACTTTATCGCTTTAGTCAAGTAAATTGTTAGCGCGATAAAGTATGCTGCGCGGTTATTTTCGCATACCATGCGCAAGTAAATCCCCTTCGCGCGTTTCAGGTCATCCGCCCGTGGATGCGCAAAAACAGCGAAGTGATCGGCGTATAGGAAAAATGCCGTACACCGTAAACGCCACGCGCATTGTGCCGTTCTGCGCAAATGCGCTGGGCGCAAGTGCCGATTGCTTCCCGGCGGGAATGGGAATCTGCCCGATAACGCGCGCGACGGTGGCGGCAACGCCGACGAGGAGGTGCTTCAGGATGTTGCCATGACGGACGTTTGTCCTCTCCCTTCCCGTGCGGTCGCCGCCGCGCCCTCCTCTCCCTTCCCGCGCGTTCGCAGACAGGCGGCTGAGTTTGTCGCGATTCGGCGACATGTGCGGTCTCGCTGTTTGCAAAGGGCGAAAGGTTGCGTTGCATGGCGGCGCTCATGCGCCGTCATATCCTCCATTGAAGCGGACGATTTTAAGGACATCAGCCACTATGCCCTTAGCAAGCCGGAGAATTTTGCGGCGTGACCGCTGATTATCTGCCGGGATCGACCGAAACAAAAAATCGCCCAAACGTCGATCTTGCAGACCTGCATTTGAGCGATGATATGATTGGACGGTTGAAAAGCGGACGGGTGGATAACTCCCTGTTGTGTGAATTGGCGGCGCACCCGGATTTTCCCGGCCCATGGCCGACCTTGAAATCTATGTGAATGGAATTGCGGTCAAGCAGGTGCAGGGTGCAAACGCCGCGGAAGTGAACAAAGGCGACGCTTCTGCAAAAATGCCGTCCATGCCGCTGCCGACGATCATTTTGGGTTTTTGGCAAAATGACCGGCTGTTTTTTGCGGCTTTTTTTCTGAAATTCCCGGAGCTTGCGCAAAACGTATTGACACGCGGGAGGCGATGCGGTATAATACCGTCAAATTTCACAGACAAACCGTTGAGGCGAGAGTAAAACCGTCATGGACGCCCACAGAGAGCGGACGTTGCTGAGAGTTCCGCGGAAAGTCGGATGGTCAAATGGGTCGCCGAGGGAAGGGTGAAAGGCCTGGCCGAGTATCCTGAACGTATACCTGCGTTAAAGGTGCGGAATGTGTTGGCATTCCAGTGAGGACTGCGTCATTGCAGTCGAAATGAAGGTGGCACCGTAGGTAAAGACCTGCCCTTTGTGTAGCAATACACATCAGGCAGTTTTTTTATTTCAACAAGCAAGCGGAGGGAACAAACATGAAGCGGATTCTGAGCCTGATTCTGGTAGCCCTGTTGTCGCTGGCGCCGTGTGCGCTCGCCGAGGAAGGCCTGACGATCGGCATCGTCATGCAGAAGGAGAACGACGCGTTTCTGGACATGAAGGAAGGCATCCTCAAGGTGCTCGCCGAGAACGGGTACACCGAAGAGAGCGCGCAGATCGTCTATCAGTGCGCGCAGGGCGACGCCACCACGCTGAACACGATCTGCAACTCCATGGACGGCTACGACCTGGTATTCTGCATCGCCACGCCGGCGACCCAGCAGTTTGTGAACATGGAGAGCGAAACGCCCTGCTTTTTCTGCGCGGTGTCCGCGCCTGTGGCGGCGGGCGTGCTGACGGCGATGGAGAGCCCGGACAAGAACGCCACGGGCACGAGCAACGCCATCCCCGTGGAGAACATATTTGCGCTGGCGGACGCGCTGACCCCGGGCGTCGAGTGCTACGGGCTGATCTACTCCACCAGCGAGACCAACGCGGTCAACACCGTGGAATCCTGCATCGCCTATCTGGAGGAAAAGGGCATTGACTATGTGGCCAAGACGGTCAACAGCTCCGCCGATGTCGCCGCCGTGACCGAGGCGCTGGTCGCGGACGGCTGCGACGCGATCTTCGTTCCCAACGATTCCAACGTGCAGGCGGGCGTGACGGCGCTGGCGGAGCTGTGCATGGAGTACGGCATCCCCACCTACTGCTCCTCTGCCACCACGGTCGAGTCGGGATGCATGGCGACGATCGCCATCGACGATGTGGGCATCGGCGAAAAGACCGCGGAAATGGCGCTGCAGTACCTGGCCGGGACGCCGGTCGAGAAGATACCCGCAGTGGTGGTCGAGGCGGACTATGTGAGCGTCAACACCGCCATGCTGGAGGCGCTGGGGCTGGAACTGAGCGGGGAGACGCTGCAGGTCGGCGAGCTAGAGTACGCCGTCCAGTACATCGGTGAATGACTTATATGAATTCTTATGAAAATGGCTTCATTCGCGCACCATCGTTTCCGCTCTGGCTTTGTCTCGTTTCGTTCAACGTACCCCCAGTACGCCTCACTGCACTCGACTTTGCCAGAGCGAAAAATCGGATACGCTCTGTGAAGCATTTTCATTGCGAATTCGTATGAAACGCGCGGAGGCGGCCGGCGCTTTCGGCCGCTTCCGCGCCGCAGTATACTGAAAACGGATGTGAAAGAGTATGGCGCTTTATATCGTCGCGCTCCACGAGGGCTTTCTGTACGGCATCCTCGCCCTGGGCATCTATCTGTCCCTGCGCGTTCTGAACCTTCCCGACCTGACCACGGAGGGCAGCTTCGGCTTCGGCGCGTCCATTGCCGCGCTGGCGGCCGCGGCGGGCAACGCGTGGCTGTCGATCCCTCTGGCGTTGGCGGCCGGGGCGCTGGCAGGGCTGGTCACTGGGCTTCTCCAGACGCGGCTGAGGATCCACCCGGTGCTGGCGGGCATCATCACCATGAACGGCCTGTACACCGTCAACCTGATGGCGATGGGGACAACCAACCTGAGCATCGGCGGCAATTCACTGTTTAAGATGCTCTACGCCTGCTTCGATCTCGACCCCTTCGGGAAGAAGCTGGTCGGGGCGATCGCGGGCGCGGCGATCGCGCTGGCGGCGCTGACGGTGATGATCCTGTTTTTCAAGACGCATCTGGGCATGTGCATCCGCGCCACCGGCGACAACCCGGAGATGGTGCGCGCCTCCTCCATCAACGCGGACCGCATGAAGGCGGTGGGGCTGTGCGTCTCCAACGCGCTCGTGGCGCTCTCGGGCGCGCTGATCGTCCACTACAGCGGCTATGCGGACATCAACGCCTCCTCCGGCACGCTCGTCTACGGCCTTGCCGCGGTCATCATCGGAGAGGCGCTCCTGGGGCGCTCCGGCCCGACGCGCGGGCTGATTTCCGCGGTCGTCGGCTCGGTGGTCTACAAGCTGATCGTCACATTGGTGGTGGACTTCAACGTGTTCGGCGCATACAGCGCGAACATGATGAAGCTGATGTGCGCAGTGATCGTGGCGGTCACGCTGGCGATCCCCGCGCTCAAAAAATACGGCGAGCAGCGCCGCCTGATGAAGGAGGCGCGCAAGAATGCTTGAGCTGACCAACCTGCACAAGACGTTCCTGCCGGGAACCGTCAACGCGCATGTTGCGCTGGACGGGGTCTCGCTCCACCTCGCGCCCGGCGAGTTTGCCACGGTGATCGGCTCCAACGGCGCGGGGAAATCGACGCTGTTCGGCGCGATCTGCGGCTCGTTTCTCTGCGATGCGGGGCGCATCCGCTTAGGCGGGCGGGACATCACCTTCCTGCCGGAACACGCGCGCGCGCGCAGCATCGGCCGTGTGTTTCAGGACCCGATGAAGGGAACCGCGCCGGGGATGACCATTGAGGAGAACATGGCGCTGGCCTACAGCCGCGCGCGCAACCGTTCGCTCTCCATGGCGCTGAGCAAAAAGCGGCACGACCTTTTCCGCGACGCGCTGGCCCGATACGGCATGGGGCTGGAGGACCGCATGAAGACCCGGGTCGGCCTGCTCTCCGGCGGGCAGCGCCAGGTGGTCACATTGCTCATGTGTACACTGGTCACGCCCAAGCTTTTGCTGCTGGACGAGCACACGGCGGCGCTGGACCCCGCCACCGCCGCGCGCGTCATGGAGATCACCTGCCAGATCGTTCGCGAGGCGCAGATCACCACGCTGATGATCACCCACAACATCAACGCGGCGCTCTCCATCGGCAGCCGCACGATCATGATGGATTCCGGCAGCGTCATACTGGACATCGACGGCGAGGCGCGCGCGCAGATGAGCGTGGAACGCCTCATGAAGCTCTACTCGGAGAAAAAGAGCGCCGAGCTGGACAACGACCGGATGCTGTTCAATCAGGCGGCGCGCCCCGAAGGCGAAACTGCAATGGAGAGGAATGTGCGCCCATGACGGCAAATCACATGGCCAAACTGCGCTACGGAAAGGGAACGGTGGCGCTGGACCTGTCGGCGGCGGCTTCGGTGACGTGGCTGCACGGCAGCGACATGCCCGTGATCGCGGACCTTTCGGAAGCGTTCCGGCAGGCGGTGGAGGAAGGCTGCATCGGCGCGCCGCTCCGGCAGCGCATTGCCCCGGAGGACCGCGTGACCATCGTACTGTCCGACATCACGCGGTTTTGGATGCGGCAGGACAAGATCTGCGAGCTGCTGGTAAAGTATCTGGAGGGGGAGTGCGGGGTCCCGCCGGAGCGCGTCACGGTGCTGATCGCGCTGGGAACGCACCGGCCGATGACGGAAGCGGAGCTGGAGACGCTTTCCAGCCCGTATGTCTACGCGCGTTGCCGCGTGGTCAACCACGATTGCGACGCGGACGATCTGGTCTGCGTCGGCCAGACGCGTTACGGCAACCGCGTGGAGGTCAACCCTCTGGCGCTGGAGGGAAAGCTCATCCTCTG